>NZ_JBWMBB010000019.1:0-109216 GCF_056521305.1 Rhodoferax sp. RT4P68 | reverse complement strand
CGCGCAGACAAGTGAATGGGCATCAAAACTCCGTAGACGTTCGGCACAACGGCCGGATGCGGACGTGCCGCACCGGCGCCTGTCAGTCGACGGAGCGGTTCAGACGCGGAGTCGCAAAGTCGCGAGGAAAACGGGGCCCGGCGGCGGCCGCGCCTGCGGCATGGCGGTGCTGGGAATGGCCTGCGGCTCCCCGGCCTGCAGCTTGAAGGGCAGCACGAACAGCTGCGCGAGCAACGGGTCCGCCATCGTCGGCGCCTTCACACCGTCGAGCGACTGCGGCGCACCGGCAGAGAACTGCGCGCACAGGGTCGGCTGTTCCGTGTCCATGCCCTCACAGGGTGCGCCTGAGGCCATCATCTCGGCCATCCCCGCAGCGTCCTGCTGCGTGGGGCAGACGTAGTTCGCCAACGCCAGCAGTGAGAACAGCAGCGACAGCACCAAGCAGAACGTGGTGGTCAGGCGGTGGAACGAGCGTGTGCGCATGGACGCAGTGAGTCTAGTCGCGTCAGCCCCTCAGGACGCACCGCCACCGCGCCCTGGCCCACGCCGGTGCGGCATCAGTTGGCGACCTGGATCGACGTCACCGTGAAGGCACCGTTGACCTTGTCGGCCGTGAACTTCACCTTGTCGCCGTCTTTCACGGTGTCCAGCATCTTGGGATCCGACACGCGAAAGACCATGCTCATGCTGCCCATGTCGAGGTTCGGGATCGGCCCATGGCGCAGGGAGATCTTGCCCTGCTCCTTGTCGATCTTTCGGACCTCACCGTCCACCATCGGGGCGTTCGCCGGTGCCGGTGCCGGTGTGGTTTGGGCTTGAGCGCCGAGCGTGGTGGCCAAAGCTGCGACGGCGAGGATGTGAGAGAACTTCATGGTGTGCTTCCTTCAAGATTTCGGATAGCGGGCGAAGACCGTTGCGCGCCCGCGCTTGTCGACGAGCAGAACGTCGTAAGGCTCTTTGGCCTCGCCCATTTCCATCCCGGGCGAGCCGACCGGCATGTCCGGTACGGCCAGTCCAATGGCATTGGGCTTCATGGCGAGAAGACGTTTGACCTCGGCGGCAGGCACATGGCCTTCGACCACGTACCCGTTGACGAAGCCAGTGTGGCAACTGCCGAACTTGTCCGGCAAGCCGTACCTGCGCCGCGCGTCCGCAGTGTCCTGCACCTCTGTGACCTTCACGGCAAAGCCGGCGGCCTTCAAGTGATCGACCCAAGCGCCACAGCAGCCGCAGGTCGGACTCTTGAAGACCTCCATCTGCGGCGCTGCGCCGGCGGCGAGAGCCGAAGACCCCACCGCAGCAAGGCCGACCGTGATCGCGAGGGTGACGTCGCGGCGCCTCATTTGACGATCACCTTGCCGACCATGCCGGCCTCGAAATGCCCCGGCAGCAGGCAGGCGAACTGGAACTCGCCGGGCTGGGTGAACTGCCACACGATGGCGCCGCTCTGGCCGGGTTTGACGTGGGCCATGTAGGCCTCGTCGTGCTCCATCTCAGGGTTCTTCTTCATCTCCTCGGCGTGTTTCCGGAGTTCCTCTGGCGTGCCGATCACCATCTCGTGCAGCACCTGACCCTTGTTCCTGGACACGATCTTGACGGTCTCGCCGCGCTTGACGGTGATGCTCGCCGGCGTGAAGCGCATGGCGTCGGACATGTCCACGGTGATGGTGCGCGCGGCCTTCTTCGGGTCACCTTCCTGGCCGAAGGGCATGGCCTCGACCTTGGACGCGTCGAACTTGCGCGCACTGTGGGTCTCCTCACCGTGGGCAAACGCCAGGGGGGTCGTGGCGAACGCGCCGAGGGCGGCGATGGCAGCGAGGATGCTGTTGCTTGCGTTCTTTGTAGCGAATGGCATGGTGTGGTTCCTTCGATGTGGAGTGGTTCAGTGACCTGAGTGCGCGCCCGAAGGCTTGCGCACATTGAGCGTGTTGGCGTCTGCCGCGGGCGCAGGTGCACGAGCGGGTTGCTGCACTTCGCCCTTGAACTCATACGACACCGTGCCGGCCGGGTGCTTGTAGGGTGCGGGCTCTTTGTAGTCGCCAGGCCGCACGTCGTCGCGCACCTTCACCACGCTGAACATGCCGCCCATCTCCAATGGGCCGAACGGGCCGGTGCCGGTCATCATGGGCAGCGTGTTGTCGGGCAACGGCATCTCCATCGCGCCCATGCCGGCCATGCCCTTGTCGCCCATGACCATGTAGTCCGGCACGAGCTTGGTGATGCGCTCGGCCACGCCCTTGTGGTCAACGCCGATCAGGTTGGGCACGTCATGCCCCATCGCGTTCATGGTGTGGTGTGACTTGTGGCAGTGGATGGCCCAGTCACCCGCTGCGGCGTCGAACTCGAACGCGCGCATCTGGCCCACCGCGATGTCGGTCGTCACCTCGGGCCACCGGGCAGCAGGCGGTACCCAGCCGCCGTCCGTGCCGGTCACGTAAAAGTGCGGCCCGTGCATGTGGATCGGGTGGTTGGTCATCGTCAGGTTGCCGACCCGCACGCGCACGCGGTCGCCCGTGCGGCACACCAGCGAATCGATGCCCGGGAACACACGGCTGTTCCAGGTCCACATGTTGAAGTTCAGCATCTCGGCGGTCTTGGGCGTGGCGGCGCCGGGCTCGATGTCGTAGGAGGCCAGCAGGAACACGAAGTCCCGGTCGACGCGCATCTGCCGCTGGTCCTTGGGGTGGATGATGAACATGCCCATCATGCCCATGGCCATCTGCGTCATCTCGTCCGCATGCGGGTGGTACATGTGCGTGCCGGCGCGCAGCAGCGTGAACTCGTAGACGAACGTTTTGCCCACGGGGATGTGCGGCTGCGTGAGGCCGCCCACCCCGTCCATGCCGCTGGGCAGCATGACGCCGTGCCAGTGCACGGTCGTGTGCTCGGGCAGCTTGTTGGTCACGAAGATGCGCACCCGGTCGCCTTCCACCGCCTCGATGGTCGGGCCGGGGCTGGAGCCGTTGTAGCCCCACAGGTTGGCCTTCATGCCCGGCGCGAATTCACGCACGACGGGCTCAGCCACCAGATGGAATTCCTTGACGCCGTTGTGCATGCGCCAGGGCAGGCTCCAGCCATTCAGCGTGGCAACGGGGTTGTAGGGCCGGCCCGTGCTGGGCATCAGCAAGGGCTGCATGGCAGGCGAGGTCTGGTAGATGGCCTCGGGCAGCGATGCGGCACCGACGCGGCTCACGGCCGTGGCGCCCAGGGCGACGGCACCAGCCGTCCTGAAGAAGTTTCTGCGGTTGGACATGTGGATTGCTTTCAGTGGCCAGCGGCCGCTTGCGATGTGGCCTGCGGCGCAGCACCCAAGGCACTGCCACCGGGTGAGCGGCCCGTCAGCGCGCTCTGCAAATTGGATTCGGCGACCCAGAAATCGCGCAGCGCCTGGACATAGTCCGTCACGCCGCGCACCTGCTCGCGCGAGTCGGCCAGCAGCTCGAACACGCTGATCAGCATGCCGTTGTAGCGCAGCAGGTTTTCTTCGGAGATGCGCTTGCGCAGCGGCACCACCTCGTCGCGGTAGTGCCGGGCCAGATCGAATGCCGTGCGGTACGCGCCATAGGATTCGCGAACCTCGGATTGGGCGTTGACGGCCACTTCTGCCGTGCGGTTCACGGCCTGCATGTAGGCCGCTTCGGCCCGGTTCGTGCGCACCGAGCCGAAATCGAACAGGGGAAGTTCCAGCTCGATCTCGAAGCCGTTGGCCCTGGGGCTGCCGGTCTCGCTCTTGTTCTTGTAGCCCACCTCCAGCACGTTGATGAAGCGGGTGGCGCGGGTCAACCCATAGGCACTTGCGGTTGAAGCCGCCGCACGCTTGGCCATCATCACGTCCAGCCTCTTCTCCAGCGCAGTCCGCTCGGCGTCCACCGGCTGTGCGGGCGCCTTCGGCAAATCGGGCAGCCGCTCCGGCAGCTTGAAGCCCAGCTGCTCACCGGACAGACCCAACAGCCTGGTCAGGCGCTCGCGCTCGGCCAGCGACTGCTGCTGCGCACGGGCCAGGCTTGCCGTCGCATCCGCATAGAACGCCTGTTCGCGCATCTGCGCCAGTTTGCTGAAATTGCCCGCCAGCACCATGCGCCGGGCCAGTTCGTTGGAGGCATCGGCCGCTTCCTTGACCTGGCCGTAGTAGCGCACCAACTCCTGCGCAGCGACGGCGCCGAAGAAGGCGCGGCGCGCATCGGACGCGACGCCCACGGCTTCGTAAGCGGCCTGTAGCTGCGCCTGCTCGAAGTTGCGCTGCTGCACCTGGGTTGCTCTCGGCATGGTGATGATGCTCAGGATGTTGAACATCACCGCGCGCTCGATCTCGACGACGCCGGAGCCCGACATCCTGCCGAAGCTCAGCAAGGGGTTGGCAAGCCGGCCCGCCTGCACCAGGTTGGCCTCGGCGATGCCAAGCTGGTGCAGACTGCCCTGCAGTCCGCGGTTGTTGAGCAAGGCCAGCTCCACGGCGGTGTCGGCGCTCAGGGGCTGCTGCAGGATCTCGGCGACGCGCGCGCGGGCCGCGCTCGCGTCTTGCTCGGTCCGCTGCAGGGCGACGGGCTGGCCGGTCCTCTCCTTGGTCAGCTCGGCCACGCGGCCCATGCCGCCGTCGGGAGAAAAGGAAGCACACCCTGCCAAGACGAGAACAGCGCTCGCGGCCACGCTGAGACGCATCATGGCTTGGCTCCCGGCATCTGGTGGCCTTGGTGACCTTGGTGGCCCTGGTGGCCTTTCATCGTCGGCATCGGCATCGCGTGACCAGGCGGGTGGCCCTGCGCATTCGAGGCACCGGCAGAACCGTCGACGGGATGGGATTGACCGGCCGGCTTGCCCAGGTCGTCGTTCAATTGGCGCCAGTCGCCCACCTTGATCTCGGCCCACGGCTTGTAGTCGGCAAACGCCGACTGGTAGGACAGCGCGGGCGACGGGTTGCCCGGCTGCGCATCAGGGGGCTGCTGGGCGAACGCGCCCAGCGGCAGGCTCAGCACCACGGTAGGCGCGAGCCACGGAAGAAAGTTTTTCATGGGTCAAAGACACTCTTGAACGCCGACAGTCAGGCCGGCACATGCCTGCGCAGTACATGCGCAAGCGCCATCAGGCCTCTATCGGAGGCCTTGCGGGTTCAGATGCTTCGTGGTGGACGCTCCAGCCCGCCCGGCACGAAGCTGGGCGGCTGGGCACTGAGGGATGGCGTGGGCGCTGTCGCCATGTCGGCGGGCGCCATGGCGATGACATGGCCGAGCGGTGCCGGCGTGAGCGAGCAGAAGGCCGCGCACATGGTGCATTTGTCCTGGGCCGAGGAGGGATCGGCATGGTCGTGCACGGCCAGCGGCGCGCCTGCTGCCGCATGGTCATCATGGTCATGCGCATGCGCTGACGCATGGTCTTCGTGCCCGTGCCCTGCTGGCGCTTGCGACACCACCACCATCTGAGCATCGGGCGCGCCCTGGCTGCCAGGCGGGCACAGCATGGCAGCCGCCATCACACTGCGCAGCGGGAGGAGCGCGCACAGCAGGATCAGCAGCCAGATGCGGAGTTGCTTCACAGGAAGACGGGGGCAGTCGTTCGCAAGGTTCGGGGGTTTGAGTTTAGCCAGAGTGTGCATCGTCCACGTTGCCACTGTGGCAATGTCCACAGACGGCGCCCATTGCCAGTGCCCGATGCGGGGGTATCCGCTGGACGGCCTAGCCTTCGACCAGTGCCACGAAGACTTGCACCACTTCGCAGGCATCGACCGCCAACGCAACAACCTTGCCCTGCGCCCAGCAACACGCTGACCACGGCGCCCATATGCCAGCCTGCATACTACGGCTGCAGGCGCATGTCATCCTTGCGCTGCTGCACGCGACGACGCGCATTTCTGCCCGACAACGGCCCATGGCCCGACTCACTCCGTCCCATCCCATGAACATCCACAAGCCGTGACCACCAGCCCGCCACCCCAGCCGCCCGGGCCATCACGCAGCGCGATGGACCTGCTCAACAGCGCGTGTCTGTGTTTCAGCCTCGATGAGAAGGCACTGGCGCAAGCCCTTGATTCGGGACTGGGCAAGCCGGGCCTGTCCGACATGCTCCGGCAGCGCTGTCCGTTTCTGTTCGCAGCGCTGCCGGTGTTCGTGGCAGCGCCCCAGTTGCGTCGCATGGCGCAGGTGATGCAGGCGGTTGAATCGGTGGTGGCGTTGCCGGCCTATCGGGAACAGGTGCTGGGCGCCGCACCCCCGATCGCGAGCTTGGGCACACCGGGGCCGCTTGGTGCCTTCTTCGGCTATGACTTCCATCTGCGCGAGGGCCATCTCGGACTGATCGAAATCAACACCAACGCCGGCGGGGCCATGCTCAACGCCGTACTGGCGCGCGCGCAGCATGCCTGCTGCGCTGCGGTGCGTTCCATGGTGCCCACGCTTGCCGGCGTGGTGGACTTGGAGCGGCAGATCGTTGCGATGTTTCGGCACGAATGGGAGCTGGCACGCGTGGCGGCTGACCCGACCGCAAGCGCACGGCCACTGGCCACCATCGCCATCGTCGACGTGGCACCGCAGGATCAGTATCTGTACCCTGAATTTCTGCTGTTCCAGCAGCTGTTCGAGCGACATGGCCTGCGAGCGGTCATCGCCGATCCGGCTGCGCTGGAGTGGCGCGACGGCGTGTTGTGGCATGGCGATCTCGCCATCGACCTGGTCTACAACCGCTTGACCGACTTCTACCTGGACGATGCGGGCAGCGCCGCACTGCGAGAAGCGTACCTGCAGCACGCCGTGGTGCTCACACCGCACCCGCAGGCCCATGCGCTGTACGCCGACAAGCGGCACCTGGCGCTGTTCAGCGATGCGGCGCGGCTGCAAGCGCTGGGCGTGCCGCCACCCACGCAGAACATTCTGCTCGAGCACGTCCCTCGCACCGAGGTGGTCGACGCCGCGCAGGCACAGCGCCTGTGGGACGAGCGCCGCAGCTTGTTCTTCAAACCGGTCGCAGGCTTCGGCAGCCGCGCGGCCTATCGCGGAGACAAGCTGACGAAGCGGGTCTGGCAAGACATCTTGGCGGGGGACTATGTCGCCCAGGCCATCGTCGCGCCAGGGGAACGGGTGATCGACGACCCGGACGCGGCCGGGGCAGAGCGGGCTACCAAAGCCATGAAGTTCGACCTTCGCGCCTACGCCTACGACGGCGCCATGCAGTGGGTGGCCGCTCGCGTGTACCAGGGGCAGACCACCAACTTCCGCACGCCCGGTGGTGGCTTTGCGCCGGTGTACAGCGCGGCCGATGCACCAGGCCGAACGGTGCAGGCAAGCACCGGCGACGCCACCGCGCAGGACGCTACGCACGCTTCGTATGTCTTCCTGCTGGAGGACAGCAGCGGTGTGCACCAGGTCCCCCACGCCTTGTACGTTGCCCTCGCAAGCGGCGAGGCCACGCTCCAGGCCATGGCCGGGCAGACCTTGCGCGTGGCGGACTGGTATGTGCGCCTGAAAGACGATACGCCGGACGCTGTCGTCAACGAGACCTACAGCCTGGTGCATTTCGACGCGCAGGGGCGCGCTGGTCTGGTGCCGGCACGCACTGCGGACCAACCACCAGCGGACGCACCAAATAACCCGACGTGGCCCACCGCAGCGGAACGGAGCCACATGCGGGCGTTGCTGTGGGCCGATGCCCATGCACCCGATGCATCGCTGCCAGCGGGGCCGGCCGTGGCCCCTGCCCTCGATTGCTCGAACAGCGAGACCGGCCATTGCGATGCACAGGGACGGCACCGCAGCGGCTCGCCGTCCTAGGCTGTTGAACGCCGCGTGCGCGATGGTGGCAGGGGCGCGCCCTTCACTACCTGATCGGAGGGGAACAGTCGCCCTCGACCACGCTCAGCGCCCTCCCCCCAGCACGCCCGGCAACCAGGTCGACAGCCCCGGCCACAGCGCAATCACCAGCGTGCCGACGAAGATCGCCAGCATGGCCGGCAGCACCGAGCGCGCCACGTACGGAATCGGCTTGCCGAACATGGCAGACGCGAAGTAGATGTTCATGCCGGCCGGCGGGCAGAGGAAGCCGGCCTCCATCGCCGCCAGGAAGATGATGCCGAAGTGCACCGGGTCCAGCCCGTAGCTTGTCGCCAGCGGCAGCAGCAGCGGCACCAGCACCGCCAGCGCGGCGAAGATCTCCATCAGCGCGGCGGCCACGAACAGGAAGGCGCACAGCGCCAACAGGAACACGTACTTGTTCGGGATGGCGGCCTGCACCCAATCGACCGCCTGCTCGGGGATGCCGGCGTCGACCAGGAAGTTGGTCAGCGCCAGCGCCATGCCCAGGATCAGCATCACGCCGCCGATCACCTGCGCGCATTCGGCCAGGCAGCGGGTCAGCAGGCGCACGCCCAGTTCGCGGTGCACCCAGCCTTGCGTGACCACGGCGTAGGCGGCCGTCAGCGCCGCGCTTTCGGTGGGGGTGGCCAGGCCGCTGACCAGCGCGCCGATGGCGACGAAAGGCGCCGCGATCTCCCACTTGGCCGACCACAGCGCCGCGCCGACGCGGCCACGCACGGGCAGGGCGGCAGAGACTGGCGGGGCGACGGCGAGCGCCGGGGTGGCAGCAGCAGAGTCGCCCACGCGCAGGTAGCCGCCCAGCAGCAGCAGGCAGGCGACCATCAGCAGCGCCGGCAGCAGCCCGGCCAGGAACATCGTCTCGATCGGCACGCGCGCCAGCACCGCGTACAGGATCAACGGCACCGAGGGGGCCAGCAGAACGCCCAGCGCGCTGGCGCTGGTCACCATGCCGATGCCGCGCTGTTCCGGATAGCCGGACTTGCGCAGCAGCGGCAGCAGCAGCCCGCCCAACGCCAGAATCGTGACGCCGCTGCCGCCCGTGAACGCGGTGAATGCCGAGCACAGCAGCGCCGCCGCCAGCACCGTGCCGCGCGGGCCGCCGCCGAACAGCACGACGAACAGATCGCCCAGTCGCTGCGCCGCCCCGGTGCGTGCAAAGATGAGGCCGGCCAGCGTGAACAGCGGCAGCGCCGGCAGCGAGGGGTTGACCGTGATCTGGTAGTGCGAGAGCGCGATGGACGCCAGCGGCAGCCCCTCGCTCCAGAACAGCGCCAACGCCAGGCCGCCCAGCACGGCGAACACCGGCGCCCCGGCCAGCAGCAGCACCAGCAGCACGGCCACCGCCGGCGCCAGCGGCAAGGCGACGGCATCGGCCAGGCCTGCAGCCCACCATCCGGCCAGCGGCAGGGCCAGCGCGGCGCCGATGCGGGCCAGCGGCAGGGCCAGTGCAGCGCCAGCGCGCTGCGTCGATGGTGGCACCACGCGGGCGCCCAGCCGCAGGCCCAGCAGGGCAAAGCCCAGCGGCAAACAGGCCTGCGCCCACCAGACGGGCACGCCGTAGGCCACCACCTGGCCGGCCACGCGTTCGGCATCGACCAACAGCCAGCCGGCGCGCGCCAGCATGCCGCAGAGCACGGCCGCGCCACCGCTGGCCATGGCCCGCAGCGCAGCCTGCGCGGTGGCGTTGCCAATGCCGTTCAGGCTGCCGCCCAGGCTGGTCAGGTGGCCCAGGCGCGCGGCAGCCAGCGCGCCGAACATGGCGACCACCAGGCCGAGGTGCTGCACCACGCCGGATGCGTTGTCGATGCCGCGCCCGCCCAGCGGGCGCAGCGCGATCTCTGCCAGCGGCACCAGCACCATCAGCGCCAGCGCCAGCACGGCAGGCGCCTGGTCCAGCGGGGCCAGCAAGCTGCGTGGGGCGAGCCGGAGCTGACGGTTCGGCCGGGCCGCTTCGCCGGGTGCTGCGGGCACGCTCACTTGCCGCGCGCGGTGCGGAAGGCTTTGAGGTGCACGAACACTTCGTCGAAGGTCTCGGCCGGCACCATGCTGCCGCGGATGCGCGGGTACAGCGATTCGGCCAGCGCGTTCCATTCGCGCATCTGCTCGGCGTTGGGGGTGTGCACGGTGAGGCCGCGCTTGGTCATCGCGGCCACGGCTTCGTCCACCTCCAGCCGGGCCTGGGTGCGCATCTGCTGGCCGGCCTTCTCGCCGGCCGTGCGCAGCGCTTGTTGCGTAGCCGGGGCCATCTCGTCCCAGGCCTTTTTGGTCACCACCAGCGCGCCGACGATGGGCGCCCAGTTGATGTTCAGCATGTGCGGGGCGGTGTTGTGGACCTGGCTGGCCAGCGCGAAGTACGGCGTGGACGGCACGACGCTGATCATGCCGGTCTGCAGCGAGGGCAGCACGTCCGCCGTCTCCAGCGGCACCGGCGTGTAGCCCAGGCTTTTCATGATGGCCTGCTGCTCGGGCTCCGATCCCCAGGCGAAGAATTTCATGCGCTTGTAGTCCTCGGGCCGCACGGCCGGCTCCTTGGAGAAGAAGCGCACCCAGCCGGCATCGCCCCAGCCCAGCACGACGAAGCCGCGTGCGAGAAAGCGCTGCTCCATGCCTGAGCGCATCTTCTCGCGCACGTAGTCGACCTCGTCCCAGTCGCGGAACAGCAGCGGCAGACTTTGCAACGCGGCGATGCTGGGCTCGATCTCGCGCAGGCCCACCACCGACATCAGCGCGCCCTGCAACTGCCCGATGCGCATGCGCCGCGCCAGCTCGGCCTCGCCGCCCTGGCTGCCGTCGGTGAAGACGACAAAGCGGCCCTGCCCGCCCTGCGCGGCCCGCCAGGCCTCGCCCAGCGCCAGCAGTTGCTGGTGGTAGAGCGAGTTGCGCGGCACGAGCGAGCCGATGCGCAGCTGGGGCGTGGGCTGGGCGTGCGCCGTGCCGGCGAGGCCCAGCGGGCTGAGCAGAAGCGCCATGCCGAGACGGCGGCGCAGGGGATGGGCGGGCGTGTGGGTGAGAGGCATGTCAGTCATTCATGGTGCGGTGCGACCCACCGCGCGCGAGCGGGTGAACGTGGGCCACGTCATTTCAGAATCGATCGTCGGCGGTGTCGAGCAGCCACTGCGCGCGCTCGCGCATGACCTGGTTGGCCAGGTCGGGCTGTGCAGCGGCGGCTTGCAGGGCCTTTCGCAACAGCTGCTCGAACGCGGTGCGGTCGTCGAGCGCAAGCGCCTCCGCGCGCGCCACGAACACGCCGGCGTTGCGGCCGGCGCCCAGCTGCTCGGCCTGCGCGAACAGGCGCTCGGCCTCGGCCCGGCTGCCACCCGGGCGCGATGCCTCGAAGGTGGCAACGAGGCTGGCCAGCGCACCCGCACCGTGGGCTGGCTCCCGTGCCCAGGCCAGCCGCGCCAGCCGCACGGCCAGCGGCAGATCGGCCACCGCTTCGGGCTGGTCCTTGGACAAGGCGATCCACGCGCCCCACGATGCGGCGGCCCAGTAGGCGATGCCCACCTGGTCTGCGTCCAGTTGCGCCGCACCGCTGGCCAGGCGCTGGGCAAAGCCGGGGTGGCGCTGCTCCAGTGCGGCCATCGCATGCCGATGGGCACGCAGGTACAAGCGCGCCGCGCGCTGGCGCAGGCGCTGCGCACCGGCTGCGTCACGCGTCTCCAGCCGGTCGGCATCGAACGCCACGAAGGCATAGGCGTACTGCGTGAAGCCCCCGGCCACGGCCTCGGCCAGCGCCACGTGTTCCGGCGTGCGGCGCAGCAGCGATTCGGACAATTTGAGGTAGAAGGCGCTGGCCTCGCGCGCCAGCACCAGATCGTCCTCGGGCGACTGGCCCTGCGACGCCAGTTCGTCCGCCGCGCGCTGCAGCAGCAGATGGCTGGGCGAGCACGCGCTCAGCAGCGCCAGGCAGAGGGTGATCGCAAGAATGCGGAGCGTCAGCACGGGTTCAAGAGTTCGCCATCGTCAAGCCAGTCTAGGAAGGCTGCATGAAGCCCAGGTGACAGGAAAAACTTAGAGGCATCTATTTCATATCCAGTAGCATATGATTCACACATGTGGCGCACGCTGTTCCTCACCCTTCCGACGCAGCCGAACGCGGTGCGCCTGCGCGTCTGGCGCGCGCTGAAGACCATGGGCTGCGCCTCGCTGCGCGATGGTGTCTATGTCTTGCCGCAAGCGCATGCCGGCCTGTTCGACCCCCTCGTGGCCGAGGTCCGTTCCCACGGCGGACACGCCAGCGTGTTCGAGCTGTCCACCAGCGACGCAGCGCAGCAGGCAGAGGTGCTGGCGCTGTTCAACCGCACCGAGGCCTACGGCCAGTGGCGCGATGGGGTGCAGTCGCTCGTCGCTGCGCTGCCCGCGCTTGAAGAGACCGAGGCGCGTCGACGCTGGCGCATCGCGGCCGAATCACTGCAGGCCGTGCGGCGCATCGACTACTACCCGGGTGCCGCGGCGGAGCAGGCACAGGCCGAACTCGACGCGCTGCGCCAGGCGCTGGATGCGCGCTTCTCGCGCGGTGAGCCGGTGGCCCGGGCGCTGCACGGCATCCCGCGCCTGGACGTGCGCAAGTTCCAGGGCAAGCGCTGGGCCACACGCGCGCGGCCCTGGGTCGACCGCCTGGCCTGCGCCTGGCTGATCCGCCGTTTCATCGATGCGCAGGCGCGATTCGTCTGGCTGGCCGACCCCGCAGGCGCGACGCCGGCGCCGCGCGGCGCGCTGGGCTTCGACTACGACGGCGCGCGCTTCACGCACGTCGGCGCGCGCGTCAGCTTCGAGGTGCTGGCGGCCAGCTTCGGGTTGGACGCGGACCCTCGACTGCAGCGCATCGCACGTGTGGTGCATTTCCTGGATATCGGTGGCATCCCGGTGCCCGAGGCGGCGGGGCTGGAGGCCGTGATGGCCGGGCTGCGCGCCGTCCATGCCGACGACGACCAACTCACCCTGGCGGCTGCCGCAGTATTCGACGCGCTGCACGCCGTACCTGGAACTCCTCCATGACCAGCAGCGACCCCACAGCGGCCGGCGTGCTCTCACCGCCCCATGAGGCACCCGCTCCCGTGGGCTTCTACGAGGCGCTGCGCTTCTGGCTCAAGCTCGGCTTCATCAGCTTCGGTGGCCCGGCCGGGCAGATCGCGATCATGCACACCGAGCTGGTCGAGCGTCGCCGCTGGATCAGCGAGCAGCGCTTTCTGCATGCGCTGAACTACTGCATGCTGCTGCCCGGGCCGGAGGCGCAGCAGCTCGCCACCTACATCGGCTGGCTGATGCACCGCAGCTGGGGCGGCATCGTCGCCGGTGCGCTGTTCGTGCTGCCCTCGCTGTTCATCCTCATCGCGCTGAGCTGGATCTACCTGCGCTTCGGCGATGTGCCGCTGGTGGCCGGCATCTTCTTCGGCCTCAAGCCGGCCGTGACGGCGCTGGTGCTGCACGCTGCCCACCGCATCGGCACGCGGGCGTTGAAGAACCGCTGGATGTGGGGCATTGCGGCGGCCTCGTTCATCGCCATCTTCGCGTTCGACACGCCGTTCCCCGCCATCGTGTTGGGGGCGGGCCTGATCGGCCATTTCGGCGCGCGCCGCTGGCCGCAGGTGTTCGCACTCGGTGGCGGTCATGGCAGCGCCAAGGCGGCCTACGGGCCGGCGCTGATCGACGACCACACGCCGACGCCGCCCCACGCGCGCTTCTCGCGCCGCCACTTGGCCAGTGTGCTGGCGGTGGGCCTCGCCTTGTGGCTGCTCGCGATGGGGGTGCTGGTCGCGACCAACGGCGTGCACGGCACGCTGACGCAGATGGGCTGGTTTTTCACCAAGGCGGCGCTGCTGACCTTCGGCGGTGCCTACGCGGTGCTGCCCTACGTGTACCAGGGGGCGGTGGAGACCCACCAATGGCTCAGCGGCCCGCAGATGATCGATGGCCTGGCCTTGGGCGAGACAACGCCAGGCCCGCTGATCATGGTGGTGGCCTTCGTCGGTTTCGTCGGTGGCTGGCTGAAGCAGGCGCTGGGCCCTGAGGCGCTGTTCCTCGGCGGTGCGCTGGCCGCCACGGTGGTCACGTTCTTCACCTTTCTGCCGTCCTTCGTCTTCATCCTGGCCGGCGGGCCGGTGGTCGAGGCCACGCACGGCAAGCTGGGGTTCACGGCCCCGCTGTCGGCCATCACGGCGGCGGTGGTCGGCGTGATCCTGAACCTGGCGATGTTCTTCGCCTACCACGTGTTCTGGCCGCAGGGCTTCAGCGGCCCCTTTGATGTGGCGTCGGCGCTGATCTGCGCCGGGGCGGCGGTGGCGCTGTTCCGCTTCAAGGTGGGCGTGCTGCCGCTGCTCGCCGCCTGCGCGGCCGCCGGGCTGGCGGTGCGTTGGCTCGGCCCCCTGTTCACCTGAAGGAGTTTCCATGGACGCACGTCTGCAAGACCTTCCATTCGACCCTGCGGCGCTGCACGGCTTGTCACCCGGCCTGCTCGCCAGTCACCACCAGAACAACTACGGCGGAGCGGTGAAGCGGCTGAACGCCATCCGCGCTCCATGACCGCGCCCGCCAGGCCGAGGGTCGCGCTGCTGTACCCGGGTGACCGGGCCGCGCGCGCCCTGGCCGACCCTGCGGCGAGTCGTTTTGCAGCGCTGTTCCAGGCCCTGGCTGTTGCTGGCGTGAACGCCGTGCCCGCCATTTACCACGATGACTTTGCCGAGGAGGTGACCGCCCAACTGCTCGGCGTGCAGGCCGTGCTGGCGTGGTGCAACCCGATCGAGGACGGCCGGCGCCGCCACCGGCTCGACACGCTGCTGCGGGAGGTGGCGCAAGCAGGCGTACTCGTCAGCGCGCACCCCGATGCCATCCAACGCCTGGGCACCAAGGATGTGTTGTTCGAAACCCGCGATCTGCCCTTTGGCAGCGACGTGCACCGCATCGACAGCCAGGCGCAGCTGGCGCGCGAGCTGCCGCAGCGCCTGCGGCAGGGGCCGCGCGTACTCAAGCAACACCGTGGGCACAGCGGCATCGGCGTGTGGCGGGTCGAGCAGCATGGCGACGGCGCGCTGACGGTGCAGCATGCGCAGCGCGGCAGCAGGCCACAGCGCATGGACCTGGCGGGACTGCAGGCGACGCTGGCGCCGTACTTCACGCCACAGGCCGGTGGCCACATGCTCGACCAGGCCTGGCAGCCGCGCCTGGCCGAAGGCATGGTGCGGGCCTATCTGGTCGAGGACCGCGTGGCGGGCTTCGGCGTCCAGGCCGTGAACGCGCTGCATCCCGAGGCGCCGCTGCCGGGGCCGCGTCTGTACCACGGGGCTGAACTTCCCGAGTTCCAGCGGTTGCGAGCGCAACTGGAATCGACCTGGATTGCGCTTCTGGGCGAGCGCGTGGGGCTCGCGCGCGATCGGCTGCCACTGCTGTGGGACTGCGACTTCATCCTCGGTGAGACGGCGGCAGACGGCACCGATCGCTACGTGCTGTGCGAGATCAACGTCAGCAGTGTGTCGCCATTCCCGCCGTCGGCCATCGCACCGCTGGTGGCCGCGATCCTGCAACGCCTGGGACGCGCTGCACACGCAAGCTGACCCAGCGGCAGCACCACGCTGGCGCGATTGTTCAAGACCTGCGCCGTGGCAACAGCCACCATGCGGGCCATCACCACTTCCGGAGCGCTGCCATGTGGCACCTCGACGTCAACGGCCAGCGACATGCCATCACCGAAGCCTGGCAGCACGACAGCCTGCTGTGGGTGCTGCGCGAGGCGCTGGGCCTGGTGGGCTGCAAGTACGGCTGCGGGCAGGGGCAGTGCGGCGCCTGCACCGTGCTGATCGATGGAGAACCGCAACGTGCCTGCCTGCTGCCGGCGCGCAGCGTGCAGGGGCGCCGCATCACCACGGTGGAGGGCCTGGCCACAGCGGGCGCGTTGGACCCGGTGCAGCAGGCCTGGGTGGACGAAGCGGTGCCGCAGTGCGGCTACTGCCAATCCGGGCAGATCCTGGCCACCGTGGCGCTGCTGCGCCGCGAGCCCCGGCCAGGCCCTGCAGCCGTCGATGCCGCGCTGTCGGGCCACCTGTGCCGCTGCGGCACGCAACACCGCGTGCGCCGGGCCGTCGATCGCGCCGCGGCAGCGCAGCAGCCCGGCGGCCGACCATGAAGCGGCGACTCTTTCTGGGGGCGGCAGCGGGCCTGAGCGTGACGTTCGCTGCCCTGGCAGCTGGTTGCGCTGCCGTCCCGGTGATCCCCAAGCGCCCGCTGCCGCAACCGGAAGACGCACTCGGGTGGCTGCGGCATCTGGATGGCCGATTCGAGCTCTTCGTGCCCTGCGCCGAAATGGGCCAGCAGATCGGCCCGGCGCTGCACCGCATCGCAGCGCTCGAACTGGGCGTCGCGGCCGAGCGCATCACGCTGCGCCTGCCGTCGAGCCGCGACATCGCGCGCGTCAAGGCGACAGTGGGCAGCGATTCGGTGCAGCAGTTCGCGCTGCCGCTGGCGCAGGCCTGCGCGACGCTGCGCGAAGCCCTCGCAGCGGGCCACACCGAGGGGCAGCTCGAGGTCGTGGAGCGGCCACGCACCCAACTGCGCAGCTGGCGTGCCGGCGCTGCTGCGGCGGCGGTGGGCCAGCGCCCCGACCTGCAGGCCATCGTCACCGGCGCGCCGCTCTATGCGGGCGACATGCGCTTGCCCGGCATGGTCTACGGCCGGGTGCTGCGCGCGCCGGTGTCGCCCGAACTGGTGTCGCGCCCCGAGGCCTGGGACGAGGCGGCCGCCCGCCGGCTGCCGGGCTTCCTGGCCGTGGTGGCCGACCCGCTGCTGCGCCACGCGGGCAGCCTGGGCCTGGGGCTGTTGGCCGCCACGCCGGGCGCGCTCGACCGCATCGAGCAGGCGCTGGCGGTGCGCTGGCAGCTCGAAGGCAGCTTCGAGCCATCGCAGATCGACACCGCACTCGACATCGACCACCACCTGCGGGGCGGCCACCTGCGCCACCGGCTGCGGCGCGACGCGCTGGACATGGCCGCCCCGTGGGACGTGGACCTGCGCGTCGACCTTCCCTACGCTGCGCATGCGTCCATCGAACCGCGCGCTGCGCTCGCGCATTTCGAACCAGACGTGGACGGCGGCCCGCAGCTGCAGGTGTTCACCGGCACGCAGGATCTGTTCTACGTGCGCGACGTGCTCGCGCGCCAGCTGGGCCTGCCTGCCGAGCGTGTGCGCGTCCAGGCCTGCCGCATCGGCGGCGGGTTCGGCGCGCGCACGCTGGTGCTGGCGGAACTGGAGGCGGCGGTGTTGGCGCGCGCCGCGCGCCGGCCGGTCCAGGTGATGTGGACGCGGGCGCAGGAATTCGCCCAGGGTTTCCACCGGCCGCCTTCCAGCCACCGCGTGCGCGCACGCGTTGTCGATGGGCGCATCACCGATTGGTGGCACGCCTTCACCAGCGCCCACATCCTCTTCACGCCCGCGGCAATGCCGGCCTGGATGCAGCGTGCCGCCGACTTCGTCGGCGACCAGGGCGTGGCGCGCGGCGCGGCGCTGCCGTATGCGGTGCCACGGCAGGTGATCGAGTTCGACGCGCTGCGCCTGCCGGTCCACAGCGGCCCCTGGCGCGGCCTGGGCGCCGGCCCCAATGGCCTGGTGGTCGAGTCGGCCATCGACGCCTGCGCACGCACGGGGGGCCTTGACCCCCTGGCATTTCGGCTGGCGATGACCGATGACATGCGCCTGCAGCACGTCCTGCGTGCCGTGGCGGCCGACGCAGCCTGGAGCGCCAGGCCGACGACCAGCACCACGCCGGCCGTGCGCCAGGGCCGGGGCCTGGCCTGCGGCGTGTACAAGGCCGGCAGCCGGGTGGCGGTCGTGGCCGACGTGGCGGTGTCGGCCGCAGGCGAGGTGCGCTTGACGGCGCTGTGGTGCGCCCACGATAGCGGGCTGGTGATCGACCCGGACGGCGTGCGGGCACAGGTCGAAGGCTGCCTGGTGTGGTGTCTGGGGCTGGTGCTGGTGGAGGCTTTGCCGCTGCAGCGCGCGGGGGTGGCAGCCAGCAGCTTTGCGGCGTCCCCGATCCCGCGCATCGACCAGATCCCGCCGCTGCACGTGCGCCTGGTGGACAGCGCCGCCGACCCCACCGGCGCCGGCGAAAGCACGATGACGGCCGGCGCGGCGGCGGTTGCGAATGCCGTGTTCGACGCCACAGGCCGGCGCCCGGCGCAATTGCCGCTGCGCCCGTCCGCGCTGGTGGCGACCGCGACCTGATACAAGCAGCCCGTGGACGACTTCGCCAGTGCCAGCATGTTGCGCCTGTTGCTGCGGGCGATGGCCGCGCACGGGCTGGCGCCGCCCCTGCCCCTGCCAGCTGGCGCGCACGTGCCGTTGCAGCACAAGCAGCAGGTGGTGTCGCGCATCGTGCAGGCCGGCGGCCTGCCCTTGCTGCTGCGACTGGCGCAACAGGTGCACCACATCGAAGGCGAGCCTTTGCACCGCGCCTTGTCCGGCGCGCGGGACGTGCACGACTTTCTGGCCCGCTGGCAGCGCCTGGAGCGCCACGTGCATGCCAGCCACCGCGTGCGGCCCCTCGCATGCAGCGCACGCCTGCTGGTGCTGGAGCACGGTGGCCCCGCTTCGGCGCCGCCGATGGCAGCCGAGAGCGTGGCGGTGCTCGGGGTCTGGATCGGGGCGCTGCAGACGATCGGCACCTGCAGGTTGCGGGTGGACATCGACGGGCATCTGGCGTTCGGCGAAGGTGCTGACGACCGCTGGGCCGCCTCACCGGTGCAGCGCTGGCGCCTGCAATGGGATGCGGCGCCCGGCAAGCCGTTGCGCAACGTCGACAAGCCTGCGGACGCAACGCCCCGGTGCGGCCCCTGGCCCTGGCCCGAGCCGGCCAGTGCATTGGCCGGCTGGCTGGCGCGCGACCCCGCCGCAACGCCGCGCCTGGCCGAAGCCGCTGCAGCGCTGGGCATGTCGCCCCGCACGCTGCAACGCCGGCTGACGGCGGCCGAGGTCAGCTTCAGTGCGTTGCTGGGTGAGGTGCGCGTGCGTCTGGCGGCGGCCTGGCTGGCGCGCGACACGCCCTCGCTGGCCGAAATCGGGTTCCTGTGCGGTTATGCAGACCAGGCGCACTTCACGCGCGAATTCACACGCCGCGCCGGGCTGGCGCCGGCACGCTACCGGGCGGCGGCCAGCGCACCCTGACGACGTGAGCACGCTGCGGCGGCGTCAGAACCCCAGCCGCAGGCCCACGCTGAACACCGTCTTGCGCTCCGAGCGGCCCAGCGTGCCGTCCAGCTGCAGGTTCTTCACCAACTCGCGGCGCAGGCCCATCTGCCACGTAGGCTTGCCGTGCTGCTGGCCGAAGACCTCGACATGCGCGGTCATGTCACCGAGTTCGAACTCCTTGGCCAGGCCCCAGGACTTCAGCGTGCCACCGCCGTCGGGCCGGCTGGCACCCAGGTTGATGTGCAGCGGGCCGCCGTCCACGTTGCAGGTGAACAGGCCGACCAGGTAGTTCGCATCCTGGCTCACGCGGTGCAAGTGCGCGCGCCCGACCACTGCGCCGAAGTTGCAGCCGCCTTCGCGCGAGGGCGTCAGCCGCATCTTCAGCTGCAGGGAGGTGGCGGTCTCGGGGCCCGAAAAGTTGCGCTCGACGGCGGCGCCCAGCTCCAGCCAGTCGAGCACGCCGACACCCAGCGCCGTGGTCCACAGCCGGTCACGGCTGGCCGGGCGCGCGTACCAACTCTCGACCTGGCCGCCGCCGACATCGGCGACGTCGGCATCGTCCACCGTCAGCGGCCGGCCGGCCCAGGCGCTGCCGGCCAGGCCCAGCCCCAACAGGCCCACGGCGACAGCGCCGCGCAGCCGCGCGGCCGACCCCCAGCCGAACACGGCTGCTGCGCGCGCGCCTGCGCCGAAGGCAGGCTTGCACCGATACGTTTTGTTCATGCGTGACTCCTCAGCCTCTCAAGCTCTCAGGCGGAACACCGCCACAGATGCGACCAGGGCCTGCGCCTGGGTCTTCAGGCTCGTGGCCGCGGCGGCCATCTGCTCCACCAGCGCGGCGTTCTGCTGGGTCGACTGGTCCATCTGCGACACCGCATGGCCGACCTGCGTGACACCGTCGGCCTGCCCGGCACTGGCTGCGCTGATCTCGCCCATGATGTTGGTGACGTGGCGGATGGCGGTCACCACCTCGCTCATCGTCGTGCCGGCCCGGTCGACCAGCCCGACGCCGTGCTCGACCCGCTGCACGCTGGACTCGATCAGCGACTTGATCTGCTTGGCCGCCTCGGCCGAGCGCACCGCCAGGCTGCGCACTTCGGAGGCCACCACCGCAAAGCCGCGGCCCTGTTCGCCGGCCCGCGCGGCCTCGACCGCGGCATTCAGCGCCAGGATGTTGGTCTGGAAGGCAATGCTGTCGATGACGCCGGTGATGTCGGCGATCTTGCGCGATGCGTCTGCGATGTCGCGCATCGTCTGCACCACCTGGCCGACCACGTCGCCGCCCTGGGCCGCCACATCACTGGCGCGCGCCGCCAGCGTGTTGGCCTGGCGCGCGTTGTCCGCGTTCTGCGTGACGGTGGAGTTGAGCTGCTCCATCGAGGCGGCCGTCTGCTGCAGCGCGCTGGCCTGCTGCTCGGTGCGGGCCGACAGATCGTGGTTGCCCTGGGCGATCTGCAAACTGGCGGTGGAGACGCTCTCGGCATTGCGCTGGACGGCGCGCACGATGTCACCGATGCGCGCCTGCATGCGGCCCATCGCGTCCAGCAGCTGGCGCGTCTCGTCGTTGCCCACCGGGTGCACCGATGCCGTCAGGTCGCCCTGCGCCAGCTGGTCGGCCACGTGCACCGCATCGGACATCGGGCCGGCCAGCTGTTGCGACAGCCACAGCGCTGCCGACAGCACCAGCACAGCGGCCAGCCCCAGCGCCACGGCTACCTGCCACTGCGCCTGCGCCACCTCCTGGCTGGCATGCGCGTTCACCACGTCGCCATGCTTGCCGATGGCGTCCGCCTGGTCGGCCATCTGCTTCTCCAGCGCAGCGAACGCCTGTTGGAACGCCGGCACGGCTGCCAGCGCGGCCGCCTGGTCGCTGCCCGCCAGGGACAGGATGCGCGCTGCGCTGTCGGTGTAGGCGGCCACGACCGGTGGCACGCGCGCCACGATGGGTTTGATGTCCTGCGGCAGCGGCAGGGCCTGCAAGCGGCCCAGCGCTTCGCCGAAGGTGTCGGTGTGCTCCTTGAGACCGGCGCGCGCCTCCGCAATTTGCGCCTCGTTGCGGGACTGCGCGCCGAGCAGCGCCAGCAGCACATCGCCGCGCACTGCATCGTGCATCATGTCGGCCTCCTGGCTGGCCTGCAGCGCCTGCCCCAGGGCCAGGGAATCGTCGATGTTGACGGCCAGGCGGCTCACGTGGAAGAGCCCGATGCCCCCCACCAGCCCAGCCAGAAGGACTGCGACGATGCCCAGTCCCACCACCTGATGGCGCAGTTTCATGCAAACCCCTTGATTGCCCGGTCGATCCGCCGAAGCCGCGCATTTCACCAGACTGGCATGAAAAAAACCATCCATCCGACGGCCAATTGGTGCCGTCGCTTATTCAAGTCGGGCGCGCGCAACAATCGCTGTTCCGATCCCAGCGCTGGACCCGGCGAAAATTGCCGTCCGCCGTCCCGCTGGCCTCCCCCCTTTCGATCGCGCCGCGCGCGCAAGCACTCCCACCCCATGGACCTGAGCACTGTCGACGTTTCTGACCACACGCCGATGATGGCGCAGTACATCGCCATTAAGAACGAGCACCCCACCACGCTGGTGCTCTACCGCATGGGCGATTTCTATGAGTTGTTCTATAGCGACGCCGAGCGCGCGGCCGACCTGCTGGGCATCACGCTGACGCGGCGTGGCCAGTCGGCCGGGCAGCCGGTGGTGATGTGCGGCATCCCCTTCCACGCGCTGGAGGGTTACCTTGCCAAGTTGATCCGGCTGGGCGAATCGGTCGCCATCTGCGAGCAGGTGGGCGAGGTGACGGGCAAGGGCCCGGTTGCCCGCAAGGTGGTGCGCGTGGTCACGCCCGGCACGCTGACCGATGCCTCTCTACTGGCGGACAAGACCGAATCGGTGCTGCTGGCGCTGCACCCCGGGCCGCGCCAGAGCTGCGGGCTGGCCTGGCTCAGCCTCACGCAGTCCGAACTGCACCTGGCCGAATGCCGCATCGACGACCTGCCAGCCTGGCTGGTGCGCATCGCCCCCAGCGAGCTGCTGCTCTCCGCCGAGGTGCCCGAGGCATTGGAGGCGAAGCTCAAGGCGTTGCGCCTGGCCGCGCCGCAGGGCGGGCCGCTGGCGTTTGCGACGCGGCCGGCCTGGCAGTTCGACAGTGCACTGGGCCAACGCAAGCTGTGCGAACAGTTGCGCGTGGCCAGCCTGGCGGCCTGGCATGCAGACGCACTGCCCCAGGCCCATGCGGCCGCAGCGGCGCTGCTGGCCTTTGCCGAACACACGCAGGGCCAGGCGCTGTCGCACCTGCAGGCCATCCGCGTGGCGCGTGCCGATGCCGCCATCGAGCTGCCGCCCAGCACGCGCCGCAACCTGGAGCTGGTGCAGACGCTGCGCGGCGAGGACAGTCCCACGCTGTTCTCGCTGCTGGACACCTGCATGACCGGCATGGGCAGCCGCCTGCTCAAGCGCTGGCTGCTGGAGCCGCAACGCGACCGCGCCGAAGCGCAGGCCCGGCTGCTGGCGACCACGGCGCTGCGCGAGACGGGCGGCCCGGCAGCCTGGAACCGGCTGCGCGAGCAGCTCAAGGGCACCAGCGACGTGGAGCGCATCAGCGCGCGCATCGCGCTGTACCAGGTGCGCCCGCGCGAGCTGGTGGCGCTGCGGCTGGCGCTGGACAAAGCACTGCAGCTGGCCGGTGCGGTGTCGGGCGCCGTCTCGGGCACCGTCCCGGGCACTGTCTCGGGCACTGTTGCCGGCACGAACTCGGACGCGATCTCGCAGGAGTTGTCGGGCGCCGCTTTCGGTGGCGTATCCGGCGCTGCCGACAGCAGCCACGCGGGCGACCTGCTGGCCGCCATCGCCACCGACCTGCAGCCGCCAGAGGGCTGCGCCGCGCTGCTGGCCGCCGCCCTCATGGAAGAGCCCGCCGCCATGGTGCGCGACGGCGGCGTGATCGCCACCGGCATGGACGCCGAGCTGGATGAGCTGCGCGCCATCCAGACCAACTGCGACGCCTTCCTGCTCGACCTGGAAACCCGCGAGCGTGTGCGCAGCGGCATCGCCAACCTGCGCGTGCAGTTCAACAAGGTGCACGGCTTCTACATCGAAGTGACGCAGGGCGCGCTGGACAAAGTGCCGGCCGACTACCGCCGCCGCCAGACACTGAAGAACGCCGAGCGCTTCATCACGCCGGAGCTGAAGGCGTTCGAGGACAAGGCGCTGTCGGCGCAGGAGCGCGCGCTGGCGCGCGAGAAGTGGCTGTTCGACCGCCTGCTGGCGCAGCTGCAGGCCTTCGTGCCCGCCCTGTCGCGCCTGGCCCAGGCCATGGCCACGCTGGACGTGCTGGCCGCCTTTGCCGAACGCTCGCTGACGCTGAACTGGTGCACGCCGCAGTTCGCCAAGGAGCCCTGCATCGCCATCGACGGCGGGCGCCATCCGGTGGTCGAGGCGCGGCTGGCCGAGACCTCGCAGACGCCCTTCATCGCCAACGACACGCAGCTCTCGGTGCGCCAGCGCATGCAGGTCATCACCGGCCCCAACATGGGCGGCAAGTCGACCTACATGCGCCAGGTGGCGCTGATCGTGCTGCTGGCCAGCATCGGCAGCCACGTGCCGGCGCGCGGTTGCCGGCTGGGCCCGATCGACGCGATCCACACGCGCATCGGCGCCTCGGACGACCTGGCCAACGCGCAGTCCACCTTCATGGTGGAGATGACGGAGGCGGCGCAGATCCTGCACGGCGCGACCAGACACAGCCTGGTGCTGATGGACGAGATCGGCCGCGGCACGTCCACCTTCGACGGGCTGGCGCTGGCCTCTGGCATCGCCGCGCAGCTGCATGACCGCACGCAGGCGTTCACGCTGTTTGCCACGCACTACTTCGAGCTGACGGAGTTTCCGGCCAAGCACCACGCGGCGCAGAACGTGCATGTGAGCGCGGCCGAAGCGGCCGGCGACATCGTCTTTCTGCACGAGATCCAGGCCGGGCCGGCCAGCCGCAGCTACGGCATCCAGGTGGCGCGGCTGGCCGGCATGCCGGCCGCCGTCGTCAACCATGCCCGTCACACCCTGGAGGCGCTGGAGCAGCAGGCCAGCGCCAGCCGTGCGCAGATCGACCTGTTCGCGCCGCCGCCCGAGGCCCTGGCCACAGGACCCGGCCCCGTAGAATCCGCCCTGGCCCGCATCGATCCGGACGCGCTGACCCCGCGCGAAGCACTCGACGCGTTGTACCGACTCAAACACATTGCTCGCCGCGAGCAGGCCGCCGCGGCCTCGGCGCCCGAAGAATCCCCCTCAAGCACCCTTTTATGACCTACTGCGTCGCCATCAAACTCAACGCCGGCCTGGTGTTCCTGTCCGACTCACGCACCAACGCCGGCCTGGACCAGATCGGCACCTTCCGCAAGATGATCGTGTATGAGCGCCCCGACGACCGCTTCATGGTGCTGCTGTCGGCCGGCAACCTGAGCATCTCGCAATCGGTGCGCGAGATCCTGCAGGTCGAGCGACTGAAGGAATACGACGACAGCGAGCCCATCACGATCTGGAACGCACGCAGCATGTTCGACGCCGCGCGCGTGCTGGGCGCGGCCGTGCGCCATGTGTACGAACGCGACGCCGTGGCGCTGCGCCAGTCGGGCGTGGAGTTCAACGCCTCGATGATCTTCGGCGGCCAGATCAAGGGCGAAGGCATGCGCCTGTTCCAGGTCTACTCGGCCGGCAACTTCATCGAAGCCACGCCCGAGACGCCGTACTTCCAGATCGGCGAATCCAAGTACGGCAAGCCGGTGCTGGACCGCGTGATCACGCCCTTCACGCCGCTGGACGAGGCCGCCAAGTGCGCGCTGGTGTCGATGGATTCGACGCTCAAGTCCAACCTCTCGGTGGGCCTGCCGCTGGACCTGGTGGTCTACGGCGCCGACGACCTGCAGACCAACAAGGTGGTGTGCATCGACGAGCACAACCCCTACTTCCGCATGCTGCACGGCAGCTGGGGCCAAAAGCTGCGCGAGGTGTTCGACAGCATCGAAGACCCGCTGTGGGCCGGCGGCCCCACCGCCGTGCCGCTGATGGTGGACACCGGCGCCGGCAAGCAGCTGCGCAAGATCACGACGCCTGACGAGCGCCTGATCTGATGGCCACCGCCCGCGCCGCCGGTGGCGAAAACGGGCTGGTCGTCTTCTCGCACGCCAACAGCTTTCCGGCCTCGACCTACAGGGTGATGTTCGACAGCCTGCGCAGGCGCGGCTTCCTCGTGGAGGCGATCGAGAAATTCGGACATGCGCCCGAGTACCCCGTCACCAACAACTGGCCGCAGCTGGTGCAGCAGCTGGTGGATTTTGCGACCGAGCAGACGCAGCGCCATGGCCAGAAGGCCTGGCTGGTCGGCCATTCGCTGGGCGGCTTCCTGAGCGTGATGGCGGCCGCGCGCGTGCCGGCGCTGGCGCGTGGCGTGTTGCTGATCGACTCGCCGGTGGTGGGCGGCTGGCGCGCCACCACGCTGGGCATGTTCAAGCGCACGCAGCTGGTCGGCTCGGTCTCGCCCGGGCGCATCAGCCGCGCGCGGCGTAACCACTGGCCCGACGCGGCCACGGCGCTGGAGCACTTTCGCCACAAGAAGCCGTTCGCCAAGTGGGATGCGCAGGTGCTGGCCGACTACATCGCACACGCCACGCACGACGACGGCGAAGGCGCGCAGACGCGGCGCGTGCTGAGCTTCGACCGCGATGTCGAGACTGCCATCTACAACACCCTGCCGGACAACCTGGACCGTCTGCTGCGCCGCCACCCGTTGAAGTGCCCGGTCGCCTTCCTCGGCGGGCGCGACTCGGCCGAGATGCGCCAGGTCGGCATGGCCATGACGGCGCGGTTGATCGGCGCCGACGGCCGCGGCGACCCGGGCCGCGTGATGATGCTGGACGGCAGCCACCTGTTCCCGATGGAGCGGCCGGTGGCGACGGCGGCGGCGATCGAGGCGTCGCTGGTGAACCTGCGCGGCTGAGCGCGGCGCGGAGCGCTGCTGAGCGCGGGCGGCGTCGAGCACCAGCCGGAGCAGCCCGGTCGCGGAAATGACGGACACCGCTGTCCGCCGACGCTAACATCCTGTCAACAATTCGTGACATTCGACCGAGCCCCAGGAAACTCGTTCATGCGCCACTCGCCCCCGCACGTTTGCCGGCAGTGCACCCGTCCCGGCCGAATGCAGCCCGGCGCCCGCACTGCCCCCCCGGGCCCCGGCTGGCGCACCAGTGGCTGGCTGACTGCGCTGACGCTGGCGCTCCTGACCGTCTGGGCCGCACCGCCTGCCCTGGCCCAGGCACCCCCCACACAGGCGCCCCTGCTGCTCGTGCTGCATTCCGAACACAGCGGCTTTCCGTTCGTGGACGCCATGAACCGAGGAATGCTGGCGGCCGTGCGCGCAGCTGGCCGCAGCACGGCGGACGTGCACGTGGAGAACCTGGACTTCGCGCGCAACCCCAGCTCGGCGCACCGCGACACCATGACGCAGCTGCTGCGCCAGCGTCTGCAGGGCAAGAACGTGGCGGCCATCTTCGCCCAGGGCAATCTGGCGCTGGACTACGTGCTGCGCGATGACGTGGGCCTGTTTGCCGGCGCCGTGTTGCTGACGCAGGTGTCCCAATTCAAGCAGGCGCACCTGCTGGACGGACGCCAGATGATCCACATGCCCTGGCGCCTGGACTACAGCGGCACGCTGGAGATGGCACTGCGCGGCCTGCCCGGCACACGACGCGCCATCGTCATCGTCGGCGGCAGCCCGATGGACGCGAGCTTCGTGGCCGAGGCCCGCGCCGACATGGCGCCGTTCGCCAGCCGCGTGCAGCTCCAGTACACCGACACGATGCCCTACGAGGAGATGCTGGAGCTGGTGCGCACGGCCAGTGACGACACCATCGTGGTGCTGAATCCGTATTTCGGCGACAACGCAGGCAAGCGCATGATCCCGATCGAGGTCGCCCAGCGCATCGCGCAGACCAGCCGTCGGCCGATCTTCATCACGGGCGATCCATTTCTGCGCTTGCCGGTCGTGGGGGGTTCGTTGCTGGACCTCGAGCAGTTTGGCCAGCGGCTGGGCGAGGTGGCCATCAGCTCGCTCAACGGCAGCTTGAAGCTCGATACAGCGGTGACCACCTACCCGCCGCGCTACGTGCCGATGTTCAACTGACCACAACTGCAGCGCTGGGGCATCGACCCCGCCCTGCTGCCCCCCAACAGTGTGCTGCAGCACCGACCCCCCACGCTGTGGGAGCAATACCACCAGCAGGTGATCGGCGTTGCCGTGGCGTTCGTGCTGATGGCGCTGCTGGTGCTGGCGCTGACGCTGCAAAGCCGCAAGCGCCAGCTGGCCGAGCAGGCCGCACAGGCCAGCGAGGCGCGTGCACGCACGCTCATCGATGTGGCGCCGGAGGCCATCATGACCTTCGATGCCGACACCCGCCGCCTCGTCGACGCCAATGCCAACGCGCTGCAGTTGTTCGGCTGCAGCCGCGAGGCGTTGCTGCAAAGCGACCCCGCAGACTGGTACCGCGCCGAACAACCCGACGCCACCTGGGACACGCTGATGGAGCGCGCCATGGCCGGCGATGTCGTGGCGGCCGAGCACACCGTGGTGCGGCCCTCGGACGGCGACGAGATCCAGTGCGACTTGCGCCTCGTCAGGCTGCCCTATGCCGGCCAGCACATCGTGCGGGCCACGATGACCGACATCACCACGCGCAAGACCATCGAATCGGCCCTGTACTTCGCGGCCCAGCGCGATGACGCGGGTCACGCCGACCACGCAGCATTCGCCCGCGACCTGGCGCACTTCCTGTGCAACGCCTTGAAGCTCGACCACGCGCTGCTGCTGCGCCGCCTGGACGACGGCGCGTTGCAGGTGCTGGGCGCCGTGGCGGACGGCCAGCCCCTGGTGCTGGACGCGGACGAAGCCGCCACCTTGCTGGACGGCGCTGGCTCTGCCCGCGACGGCATGCGCGTGACCGCCCAGGAGGCTTGCGCCCAGATGCCGGGCGTGGCCCTGCTGGCGGCGTGGCAGGCGCAATGCCACGTCTGCGTGTCGCTGTGGAATGCGCAGGGCCAGGCCATCGGCTCCATCGTCGCCACTGGCCGCAGGGCCTTGTCGCATCCCGAGCGCGCCCGGTCCGTGCTGCAGGTGGTGGCCGTTCGTGCCGTCCAGGAGCTCGAAGGCATGCGGGTTGCGACCGCACTGCAGCGCCACCAGGAGGATCTGGAGCGCGAGGTGAGCCTGCGCACCGCCGAGTTGGCCCTGTCCAATGAACACCTGGCCGCCGCGCGTGATGTGGCGGAGGCCGGCACGCGCGCCAAGAGCGACTTCCTGGCCAACATGAGCCACGAGATCCGAACACCCATGAACGCCATCATCGGCATGTCACACCTGGCGCTGCGCACCGAGCTGACGCCTCGCCAGAGCGACTACCTGGAGAAGATCCAGCAGTCCGGCCAGCATCTGCTGGGCATCCTGAACGACATCCTGGACTTCTCCAAGGTCGAGGCCGGCAAGCTGGACATCGAACGCACGCCGTTCGAGCTCGACGGCATGATGGCCACCGTCTCCGGCGTGGTCGCCGACAAGGCCCTGGCCAAGCACCTGGAGCTGGTGTTCGACGTGGCGGCCGACGTGCCGCAGCGGCTGATCGGCGATCCGCTGCGCCTGGGCCAGATCCTCATCAACTACGTCAACAACGCGATCAAGTTCACCGAGCAGGGCGAGGTTGGCATCACCGTGCGTGTGGACAGCTTCCACAGGCCCGAGCCCGGTGGCGCCTTTGCCGGCCCGCAGGCGACGCTGCGTTTCGAAGTGCGGGACACCGGGATCGGGTTGTCGCAGGAACAGATGGGCCGGCTGTTCCGCAGCTTCGAGCAGGCCGACACCTCCACCACCCGGCGCTATGGCGGCACCGGCCTGGGCCTGGCCATCAGCAAGCAGCTGGCCACGCTCATGGGGGGCGAAGTCGGCGTGCACAGCGAACTGGGCCAAGGCTCGACCTTCTGGTTCACGGCCAGGCTCGCGCTGGACGAGCGCCGCGCGCCGCCACGCGCGCCCGCGGTTGATCTGCGTGGCCGCCGCGCCCTGGTGGTGGACGACAACGCGCATGCGGCCACGGTGCTCGGCCAGATGCTGGAGCACATGTCGCTGCAGGTGCGCATCGTGCACTCCGGTGCGCAGGCGATCGCCGCGGCCGAGGAGGCAGCGGGCGCCGGCCAGCCCTTCGACTTCGCGATGCTCGACTGGCGCATGCCGGGCCTCGATGGCCTGGAAACGGCGGCCGGCATTCGGGCGCTGGACCTGGACGCACCGCCGCAGATCGTGGTCGTCACCGCCTACGGGCGCGACGAGATTTTGCGGGGCGCCCAGCAGGCGGGCATCGAGCACCTCTTGCTCAAGCCGGTCAGCGCATCCGTGCTGCTGGACACGATGATGCGCGCCAGCCACGCGAGTCAGCCGGTAGCGTCCGCACCAGCGCTCACGCCCGAGCGGCGCGGCCGCGGCGCGGCTCTGGACGCGCTGCGCAGAATGCGCGGAGCGCGCGTGCTGCTGGTCGAAGACAACGATCTGAACCAGCAGGTGGCCAGCGAACTGCTGCGCGATGCCGGCTTCGTCGTCGACATCGCCGAAAACGGCCGCGTGGCCCTGGACATGGTAGAGGCGCAGACCGGGCAGCCGCCCTACGACGTGGTGCTGATGGACATGCAGATGCCGGTGATGGACGGGGTGACCGCCACGCGCACGCTGCGCCAGGACCCGCGCCACGACGCCATGCCCATCCTGGCGATGACGGCCAACGCCATGCAGGCCGACCGCCAGCGCTGCATCGACGCCGGCATGCAGGACTACATCTCCAAACCCATCGAGCCCGATGCGCTGTGGCAGGCCCTGGCCCGCTGGCTCAAGCCGCAGCCTGGCGCAGCAGCGGCAGCGGCGGTGGCAGCAACAGCGCCGCTGCCACCTGCCGAGCCCGAGGCGTCAGGGCCGGGCCTGACCCCCGTCGACGGGCTGGACATGCAGGCCGGCCTGAAGCGCGCGCTGGGCCGCGAAAGCCTGTACCGGCAGTTGCTGACCAAGTTCGTGCGTGGTCAGCGCGAGGTTCCGGCCGCCATCGACCAAGCCCTGCAGACGGGAGACGCTCTCACGGCAGAGCGGCTGGCACACACGCTCAAGGGCGTGGCCGGCACGATCGGCGCAACGCAACTGCAGCAAGTCGCTGCCGAGCTGGAACTGGGCGTTCGGATGCAGGCGCCGCGCGAGCGGATCAACGCCAGCCTGGCCGAGATGGGCCTTCGGCTGCACGCGCTGGTGGCCGCCCTGCTGCCGCAACTGGAGACGGTGCCTGCGCCTGCCGAGCCCAACGCCGCGGCAGATGCGGCGCCGAATGCAGCGCCGAATGCAGTGCCGAATGCAGCGCGGAATGGAGTGCCGACTGCAGCACCCAATGCAGCACCCAATGAAGCGTCCGACGCGCAGGTGCTGCACCGCCTGACCGCGCTGCTGGCCCAGGACGATCCCGAGGCCGCAGAGCTGTTGGCGGCGCACGAGCCGTTGCTGCGCCAGCAGTTGGGGTCGCGCTACGAGGGCGTGGCGGCAGCCATCGCGGACTACGATTTCGAGGCCGCCGCGGCGGCATTGGCGCGCTGAGAGAAACCACCCTCGGTCTCCGCGCTGCGCCGCATGGCCGTGGAAAGCTGACTGCCGGCGCGCGGGCGTCGCTGCAGCCCGGCGCTCACCGCCCCCCGTGATGGCATCCACGCGGGGCTGCGCGCGAACCTCTACCGTGCGCCGCCCTGCAACACCACCGCCAACCGCGCCAGCGCGGCAAACGCCGTCAACGCCAGCAGCGCCGACAGCCACAGCGCACCGGCGCCCCAGCGCTCCACGGCCAGGCCGAACAGGAATGGCGCGCCTGCCTGCACGACGCGGGCAGGCAGCGTCAGCAGGCCCTGGCGCCGGCCGTAGCCCGTGGCGCCGAAGATCAGCAGCGGCAGCGTGCCGACGGCGATCGTCAGGATGCCGTTGCCCAGGCCGTGCAGCACCGCGAACACGCTGGCCAGCGCAGGCCCGGCGAGCAGCAGGCACAGCGCGGCCAGCGGATGCGCCAGCGTCGCCAGCCGGGCCGACAGCAGCGGATGCGCGCGTCGCAGCCAGGCAAATTCGATGATGCGGCCGGCCACCTGCGCCGGGCCGACCAGCGCCGCCACGCCCACGGCGGCGGCCAGTGTCGCGCCGCTGGCCAGCAGCAGGCGCGGCAGGTGCGCGGCCATCGCCGTGCTGATGAACCAGGCCACGGCGAAGACATAGGCCATCAACACGGCAGCCTGGCGTTGCTGTGCGGCATCGAGACCAGCGCCGGCATCTGCAGTCGCGGTGGCCGCTGCAGCGCCCGGAGGCCCCGCCGGGTCGGCCCGGGGCACCCAGGCATTCAGCGGCACGCCGATCACCACATGCAGCGCGGCCCACGCCAGGCAGGCGGCACGCCAGCCCTCGGTGGTCTCCAGCCAGGCCGACAGCGGCCAGCCGACCGTGCTGGCCAGGCCGGCGAACAAGGTGATGCCGGTGATGGCGACGCGCGCATCCCGGCCATGCAGCCGCACGACGGTGGCGAACGCGGCTTCGTACAGGCCGCTGCCCATGGCCACGCCCATCAGCGCCCAGGCTGCGAACAGTTGCACCGGCCCACGCGCCAGGCCGAGCGCGACCAGCGCCGCTGCGAACACGAAGTTGCTGCCCACCAGCACCGGCCGGCCACCGACCCGGTCGATGGCGCGGCCGGCCCAGGGGCCGACGGCGGCGCTGACCAGCAGCGCCAGCGAGAACGCGGCAAACACGGTGGATGTGGCGATGCCCAACTCCGCCGCCATGGGCGCCGCCAGCACGGCCGGAAGGTAGTAGGACGAGGCCCAGGCGAGAGTCTGGGCCAGGCCGAGCTTCACGGTGGTGGCGGTGCGGGCCTGCATGGTGCGGGCGCGATCAGCGGCAGGCAGCCACGGTTGGTGACGACGGCGGCGTCAGCAACGGGTGCGACGCAACGGCTGGCACGTCGATGGGGGCAGCGTAGCGGCGGCCACGTCGACGGCTGCGGCGCAGCGGCCGGCACGGCGACGGACGCGGCGCAGCAGCCGGACACGTCACGGCGGCGGACACGGCCGCGGTCACAGCTCGCTGACAGACAGCGAGGGCGTCTGCGCGATCTGCGCCGACACGGCCGCGCAGGCCGCCAGCAGCGGCGCGACGTAGGCTTGCTCCGGGTCCGGCTTCTGGCGGAACAGCAGTGTGGTGACGCTGATCGCAGCCACCGGCTTGCCCTGCGCGCCGCGCACGACGGCGCCGAAGCAGAACACGCCGGCCTCGTGCTCTTCGCGATCGGTGGACCAGCCGCGCGCGGCCGTCCGCTCGAGCTCGGCCTGCAGCGCGGCGCGCTCGGTCAGCGTGTGCTCGGTGTGGCGCGCGAGCGGCAGGCCCTTGAGCGCGGCGGCGCGCTCGCGCGCCGGCAGCGCCGCCAGCCAGGCCTTGCCGACGGCGGTGACGTGCAGCGGCACGTTGCTGCCGATGCGCGAACTCATGCGCACGGCGGACGGGCTTTCCAGCTTCTCGATGAAGACCATGCCCTGGCCGTTGGGCACGGCCAGGTGCACGGTCTCGCCGGTGAGGTCGCGCAGGCGCTTGAGTGCGTCCATGGCCGCCAGCCGCAGGTCGGAGCGGCCCCAGCTGCGGCTGGCCAGCTGGATCAGGCGCGGGCCCAAGGTCAGCAGGTGGGTGTGCGGGTCTTCCAGCAGCAGCCGCTCGGCCAGCAGGCCGGCCACGATGCGGTGCACCGTAGGCCGCGGGTAGCCGGTGGCATGCATCAGCGCGGTGACGTTGGGCGCCTGCTCGGCATCGGCCACCAGTTGCAGCACGCGCATGAACTTGCCGAAGGCCTGGGTGCCGGCCACCTGGGGCGCGGCGGCTTCGTCGTCGTCGTGAAGATCGGGTGGGGGAGCAGGCATGCGGCGGCGACTATGAGACCGACCGAACTGCCCTGTGCCCATGCGAGACAGAGGGCACGCAACGCATCACGCCACCATGTAGCCACCGTCGACCGGCAGGATCACGCCGGTCATGAACGCGGCGGCCGGCGTGCACAGAAACACCGCAGCACGGGCCACGTCGTCGGGCGTTCCCCAGCGGCCCAGCGGCGTGCGCGCGAGGATCGGGCCGGCGCGGGCCGGGTCGTCCTGCAGCGGCTTGGTCAGCGGCGTGGCGATCCAGCCCGGCGCCACGGCGTTGACGCGGATGCCGTCGACCGCGTAGGCAATCGCCAGCGACTTGGTCAGCTGCGCGACGCCGCCCTTGCTGGCCGCGTAGCCGGGCACCAACCCGCCGCCGAAGAAGCTGAGCATGGAGGCGGTGTTGACGATGCAGCCGCGCCGCGGCTTCAGCCGTTCGCGCGCCGCGGTGCACACACGCATGGTGCCCGTCAGGTTCACGTTCAGCACGCGCTCGAACACGTCCAGGTCGTGCTCGGCGCCGCGCTGGATGATGCCGGCGCAGTTGAACAGGATGTCCAGCTCGGGGATGTCGGCCAGCGCGGCGTCCAGGCTGGCGGCGCTGGTGACATCGCACGCGCGTACGTCCACTGCTGGCGACAGCGTGCCGTCGCCCTTGCCCAGGCCCAGCGCCGTCACCTGCGCGCCGAGCGCGGCCAGGTGGTTGGCGATCACCGCGCCGATGCCCTGCGTGGCGCCGGCGACCAGCGCGCGCTGGCCTTTGAACAAATCGCTCTGGTAGGTCATGTGCTGTCCTTGTTCGTCCATGTGCGCCCTTCTGCGCGCCAGCGGCCGAGGTTCATCGGATGAACTGCTTGACGTAGTCGGCACCCAGGCCCACCGCGTCGAAGTGCTTGCGGCACATGTCGATCTTGGTGAACACGTCCTCATAGCCCATGCCCTTGCCGTACGGATCGGTGTAGTACATGACACCGTTGACCTGGAAGTAGGTGATCATTTCCTTCACGTCCTCGGGCACGTAGAGCGTGTGCGTCTCGCCCGGCGGCTCGAACACGTAGCCGCCCTCCTCGGCCCACCAGTCGTGCTCCAGGTACTTCCAGCGGCCCTTCAGCACGAAGCCGTGCACCGCTTGCGGGTGGCGGTGCCGGCTCAGCACGCCGGACTTGCGCACGCGCAGCAGGTTCATCCAGTAACCCTGGCTGGCGTTCAGGCACAGCGGGCGGAACCAGACGTTGTCGGCCTGCGGCACCCACAAGCGCTCGTCCAGCGGAATCGCGTTGGGGATCACGATCTCTGGCAGCGCATCGGGCGGATTCGGGTACTGGTAGGGCGTCAGCGGTTCGGGGTCGGCGCGGTCGACGGGCATGGGTAGTTGTCCATATTGTGGTCGTGTGGCCATAATATGGACGCTGTGTAGAGTCTTGAACTCGGGATAACCCGGCCTGCAGGTCGGCGATCATCGGGCTCCCCCACATGCATGCACGCCCGCCATGACCCATGATCCGCACCCCCACTGGCACGACGCGACCCGCGTGCTGCACGGCGACGCCGGCCTGTCCGAGAGCACGGACATCAGCCCGCCCATCCACTACAGCGCGACCTTCAGGGCGCGCGACGCCGCCACCTTTGCCGACATGGCGGGCACGCCGCGCCACGCCGCCTACTACACGCGCTACGGCAACCCCACGCACGAGCGCGCGGCGGCCGTGGTGGCAGCGCTGGAGGGCACCGAGACGGCGCTGCTCACTGCTTCCGGCATGGGCGCGATCAGCACCACGGTGCTGGCGCTGGTGCAGGCGGGCGACCATGTCGTGGCCCAGTCGCGGCACTACATGAGCACGGCCAAGCTGTTCGACGAGGTGCTGCCGCGCTTCGGCGTTCAGGTCAGCATCGTCGAGCAGACGGACGTGGCGGCGTTCGAGGCGGCGCTGCGGCCCAACACCAGGCTCGTCATGCTGGAGACGCCGGCCAACCCCACGCTGGTGTTGACCGACCTGGCTGCGGCGGCGGCGCTGGCACGGCCGCGCGGCATCCTGACCATTGCGGACAACACCTTCGCGTCGCCGATCAACTGCAAGCCGCATGCGCTGGGCATCGACATCGTGGTGCACAGCGCGACCAAGTCGCTCGGCGGCCACCACGACCTGACGGCGGGGGTCATCTGCTGCTCACACGCGCTGGCGGCGCGCATCTGGCCGATGCACACCACGCTGGGGGCGGTGCTGTCGCCGATGGACGCCTGGCTGCTGCTGCGCGGCCTGCGCACGCTGGCCGTGCGCATGGAGCGCATCAACGCCAATGCGCTGGCACTGGCCGGCTGGCTGGAGCAGCAGCCAGAGGTCGAGCGCGTGCACTACCCGCTGCTGCCCAGTCACCCACAGCACGGGTTGGCGCAGCGGCAGATGGCGGGCGGCGGGCCGGTGATCGCGTTCGCGCTGCGCGCCGGCTACGAGGCCACCAGCCGCTTTGTCGCCTCACTGGAACTGGCGACCCAGGCCGTCAGCCTGGGCGGCGTGGAGACGCTGATCGTGCACACCGCAGCCATGTGGTCGGGCACGATGAACGAGGCGCAGATGGCGGCGGCCGGCATCCCGCCCAACTTCATCCGGCTGGCTGTGGGCCTGGAGAACATCGACGACCTGCGGCGCGATTTCGCGCGCGCGCTGGCAGCCGTGTAAGGCCCGCTGCACCACCTGCGGGCTCGCCCGCAGGTGGTGCAGCCTCTTCGGGCGGTCGGGCCAGACGCAATCCAGACCTCCGGCTTCGCCTGCGGTGCGCGCCTCTTCCGGCGGCCGGGCAAAGCTCAGGGCGGGGCGACGCCGAACCACTCCGCCAGGTCGCCACCGAGGCGACGCAGCCGCAGGTGCGCGACGGCACGTTGCCAGGCGTTGTCCACGTCGCGCTGCTGCACGGCGAAGCGCCGGTCGTGTTGGTCGATCAGTTGCATCAGGCTGCGCCGCCCGGCGTCGTACTGCATCTCGCTGGCCCGCACGACCGATTCCCAATGCGCACGCTGGCGTGTCAGCTGGGGCGCGGCGACATCGGCCTGCAGCGCCTGCTGGCGTGTGACACCAAGGTCGGCCTGCACGCCATCACGCACGCCCTGCAGTTCGGACTCAGCCGCCTCGGCGCGCGCGCGGGCTTCGTCGCGGCGCGCGGCGGGCGCGCCGCCCAGCGGCACTTCCAGGGTCAGCCCGACGGACCAGCCTCGTCGCTGCGTCGTGGTGGGCGCCGGATCGGTACGGTCATACAGCCGGCGGCGCAGATCCACATCGACGCGCGGCAGGTACTCCGGCGCGATGGTGCTGATGCGCGCCTGCGCCTCGGCTGCGCGGGCGGCGGCGGCCAGCCATTGACCGTTTTGTTGCTGGGCCTGGGTCAGCCAGACATCCAGCGGCTGCTGCAGGTCGGCAGGCGGCACCGGCGCGTCGGCCACACGCAAAGCACGCTCGGCCGGCTCGCCCAGCAACACCCGCATGCGCGCCTGCGCCGCGCGGTGATCGGTCTGCACCGTCTCCAGCGCGAGCCGTGCATCGATGCGCGAGGCGGCCGCCAGCTGTGCATCCGCATCCGAGCCCTTGCCCAGCTCCGTCTGGCGCTCGACGCGCCGCACCAGCGACTCGACCTCGACCAGGCGGCGCTCGGCATGCACGGCCAGCTGCTGCTGGCGCAGCAGCTCGAAGTAGGCAGAGCCGATGCGCTCGCAGGCTTCGTCCAGGGCTCGCAGCAGCTCGGCCTCGGCCGCGATGCGCGCCAGCCGCAGCGCGTCGATCTGCCGGCGATCCTCCAGGCCGTTGAACAGGTTCCAGCGCAGGAATGCTTCGCCGCGGTGGTTCCTGCGGTTCAGATCGAAGGCCGAGTCGGAGTCCTTGCTGCGGCCGTACTGGGTCGACACGCCCACCGAGGGCCACAGCCGCGAGCTGGCCTGGCGGCCCTGCGCGTCGGCGGCGGCGACCAGCGCGCGCGCGGTGACCACCTGCGGGGCGTGCGCGAGCGCCTGCACGAGCGCCTCGCGCAGGCCCAGCTCCTGCCCTTGCCCTTGCCCTTGCCCTTGCCCTTGCCCTTGCCCTTGCCCTTGCCCTTGCCCTTGCGTCTGCACTTGCCCCTGCCCTTGCGTCTGGGCCTGCGCCAGCACGGGCACCAGGCACGCTGCGAGCAACAGCGCACGGACGTTTTCCAAAATGCCTGCCATCACCGCTCCTGCAGGGCAGCGCCCAGGGTTTTGAGGACTGGCTTCAGCAAATACTGCATGACGGTGCGCTCGCCGGTCAGGATGCTGGCGTCCACCGTCATGCCGGGCGAGAGTGCCAGCTGCTTGCCGTCGTGCTCCAGGTGGTTCCGGGCGCTGGTCATCTCGACCTCGAAGTACGGCTGCTTATTTTCGTCGAGCAGCACGTCGGCGCCCACACGCTCGACCACGGCGTCCAGCTTGCCATAGACGGCCGAGTCGAAAGCCGCGACCCGGACGGCCGCCTGCTGGCGCGCGTGGATGAAGCCGATGTCCGCCGGCTTCACGCGGGCGCTGATGCGCAGCGCGTCGTCGTGCGGCACGATCTCCAGGATCGGCGCGCCGGCCTGCGCTACGCCGCCCTGGGTCGCGATGACCACGCGGTTGACCACACCGTCCAGCGGCGACACCAGGTCGCGCCGCGCCAGCCGGTCTTCGCGGCCCTTCAGCGTGGTGGCCGTTGCGGCCAGCTTGCCTTCGATCTCGGTGCGCTGCGTGCCCCACAGCGCGCGGCTGCGCGCGGCGGTTTCGCTGGCCTGGGCGCGGGCCTCGGCCAGCGCGGCTGCCAGGCGCGGCAGCGATTCGCGCAGCGCATTCAGCTCGCCGCTTTGCGCCAGCCAGCGCTGTTGGGCAGCCAGGTAGTCGGCGCGCGCGCCTGCACCTTCCTTGTAGAGCCGCTCCTCGATCTGCAGCGACTCACGCGCCGATGCCTCGGATGAGACCAGGTTGGCGATGCGAGAGCGCGCTTCGACCATCTCGGCTTCGCGGCGGCGCACGCCCTCGGCGGCCACGGCCAGGCCGGCCTGGTATTCGCGCTGCGCGTCCTGCCACAAGCGCCGCTCTTCACGCACCAGCACCGGCGCCTCGGCCTCCAAAGCAGAGAAGTCAGGCGTGCCGCCCGACAGCAAAGCGTCGTAACGGATGCGCGACGCCTGCAGCGAGCGCCGGCTCTCCACGCTTTCGCCCAGGTCGGCGTCGTACTGCGCGCGGTTCAGTTCCACCAGGGTCTGACCGCGCTTCACGCGGTCGCCGGCTTTGACCAGCACGCGGTGCACGATGCCACCTTCCAGGCTGGCCACTTCCTGCAGGCGGCTGGGCGCGATCACGGCCCCGCGCGCGTTGACGGCCACGTCGATGTGGGCCAGCGCCATCCAGCCCCCCGCTACCGCGATGAACAGCGCGAACAGTGCCAGCATCACGAAGATGAGGCGGCGCGGCCCGGCGTCCATGTCGGCCGAGCCCGCAAATGATGAGTGTGCATGCATGGTGTGGTTCTCCTCTTCAGGCCGCCTGGCCGACCGGGGCCACGGCCGCCGGTGCCGCAGCGGCGCCGCGCTGGGCCAGTGCGCGCAACACCTGGTCGCGCGGGCCGTCGGCAATGACGCGGCCGCGGTCCATCACGACCAGCCGGTCCACCAGTGGCAGCATGGCCATGCGGTGGGTGACCAGCAGCAAGGTGGTGTCGGGCAAGCCGCGCAGCTGCGCGATCAAACGCTGCTCGGTCGCCGGGTCCATCATGGAGCTGGGTTCGTCGAGCAGCAGCAGCGGGGGGGCATTCAACAGCGCGCGTGCGATCGCCACGGTCTGGCGCTGGCCGCCGGACAGCAGCTCACCGCGTTCACCCACCTGCGTGCCGACGCCGCCGGGCAACTGCGCCAGCGTCTCATCCAGGCAGGCGTTGCGGATGGCGGCGAGCAACGCAGCGTCGCCACCCTGCGTGCGACCCAGCTCAATGTTCTCGCGCACGCTGCCGTGGAACAGTGTCACGTCCTGCGGCACATAGCCGATCTGGCGGCGCAGGCTCAAGGGGTCGACCTGGGTGGTGACCAGATCGTCCACCAGCACGCTGCCGCTGTCGGGCGCGTGCAGGTTGAGCAGCAACTTGAGCAAGGTGCTCTTGCCCGAACCCAGCTTGCCGATGAAGCCCACGCGTTCGCCGGGCCGGATGCGCAGGCTCAAGCGGTCCAGCAGCGGCGCGCGCTCGGGGTAGCTGAAGCCGACGTCACGGAACTCGATGGCGCCCTTGATCGGCGGCGCGTGCAATGTGGTGGTGGCGTCGTCCGTCGGCGCGGCCATGATCTTGTCGATGCCCTGCATGGCCAACTTGGTCTGCTGCCAACGCACGATCAGGCTGGCGATCTGCGCCACGGGTGCCAGCGCCCGCCCGGACAGCAGCGACACACCGATCAACTGGCCGACGGTGAGCACCTGCTCGCCGATCAGCACCGCGCCGATCGCCACGAGCAGCACATTCGTCAGCGTCATGAGCGACGCCGAGAGATAGCTGCCAAAGGCCACGAGCTCGCGCGTCTTCAGGCTGTGCTGCGCGATGCTGACCGTCAGCTGCTCCCACTTGCGGCGGCTCCAGGCCTCGGCGCCCAGGGCCTTGACGGTGTCCAGGCCATTCATGGTCTCGAACAGATGCGCTGTGCGTTGCGCGTTGTGCTGGGTCGACGCTTCGACCGCGCGCGCCAGGGGCCGCTGCAGCGCCCAGGCCAGCAGCAACATGATTGGGATCATCACGATCGGCACCAACACGAGCCATCCGCCGATCAGCGCGATGACGCCCAGGAACAGCAGCAGGAACGGCAGGTCGCCCAGTACCGTCATCGTTCCCGATGCGAAGAAGTCGCGCACCGATTCGAAATCGCGCACGACGTTGGCCAGTACGCCGCCGGACGCTGGCCGACTGGTCGAACGCAGGCGCAGGCACTGCGCAAAGATGGATGCGGACAGCGCTACGTCCATGCGCTTGGCAGCGGACTCCAACAGCGCGCCGCGCAACAGCTTCATGCCCAGTTCGAAGCTGATCAGCAGCACGGCAGCCAGCGCGAGCACCCACAGGCTGTCCAGCGCGTTGTTGGGGATGACACGGTCGTACACGGCCATCGAGAAGAACGGGATCAGGGCGCCGAACAGGTTCAGGCCCAGCGTGCCGAGCAGCGCCCACTGAAAGATCCAGCGGTTGCGGCCAAACACATCCCAGAACCAGCGCTTGGCCGATGGCAAGGTGTACAGCAGGCTGCGCTGGTCGAAGAACAATGCGGGCCGCACGGCGTGCCATGACGCGCCCGGGCATTCGGCCGCCAGCGCTGCACCATCGAGCCACCGCGTGCCGGACACGCCTGGCACGTGGCATTCGAAGCGGTCACCGTCGCGCTGCAACACCACCAGCGCAGAGCCGCCAGCGCCCAGCACGATGGCTGGCAGCATGGTGGTGCGCACGGCGTCGCCGGCAAGATGCGAGGCGCTGAGCCCAGCGCGCGCGCAACAGGCGGCCAGCTGCTCCGCCGCAGTGCCGACGCCCGTGCGCGCCGCGTCCTCGAGCGCAGAGCGCTCGACAGCTGCGCCGAAGTAGTGCGCAAGAAACACCACGCCATCGAGCAGTGCTGTGGTGGCGCGGTCCTCGCCCGGTGGCGCGGTGGCAATGGTCAAGGGTGTGATGCTCATCTCGGCCCTCTCGAAAAAGGAAAGCCGCCTCGGCTCGCGCAGAGGCGGCGGCACAGATCAAAACGTCTGTGGGATCAGTCGGCCTTGCGGCCTTGGCGGTTCTTGCGACGGCGCGCCGCTATGCCGGCAGCCATCAGGCCGAGGCCGCCGAGCATCAGTGCGTGGGTCTGCGGCTCAGGCACCTCATTGGCCTGCAGCACGTCCTGCAGCAGATCGTTGGACCAACGGGTGAACGTGTAGACGTTCTGCGTGTACGGCGTGGTGCCGTTGGCAACGCCGTTGAGCATGATGTTGGCTTCGGCAATGGCGCTGGCGGGCGTTTCGAAGCTGGCCACGGGCGCCTGGTCGATCAGTTCCCACAAGGCAAGCTGGAACCCCACGGCCCGCGCGGTGCTTTGCGTCACGCTGCCGTAGTAGCGGTCGTACAGCTCCTGCACGTCGGCCTCTGGCGCATACGCGCCCGGCGAGTACTCGTTCGATCCCGAGCGGTCGACGTCTTCCGCCAGTTGCAGGCAGTACGCAAGGAAACTGGAGTTGGTGTCCAGATTGCTCACGTTCCACAACGCCACGATGCCGGAGTAGTCATTCGACGTCGTGTCGTTTGCCTGTGCCAGATCGAAATAGTTGACGCCATTGGCGCTGTAGCCGCGGATCTCGATCAGATCGGCCTGGGCGCCGCCCGCCAGCGCGGCCAGCGCCAGAGCGGCTACCAAAGTTCGGGGCTTGGAGAGAAGTTTCATGGTGGTTCCTTAGGGAGTGAAGTCGGGGAGGTAGTACAGGCTCGCGCCGGCCACCGTGGCCTCCCGGCCCACGGCAGCTGCCTGCCCCTGATGGGGCGGTAATCGAAGGGATGCTCAGGGAGCCAGCGCGAGGGCTGAGTCGGGCTGTTGCATGGCTTTGGCGATTGCGCGCTGCGCTTCGTTGGCAGCGTCGAAGCCGAAATCGACCATCGCGGCCTGCTCACGCGCGGCGCCACCGCCCAGCGACTGGTCCAGCAGCGCGTTGTCAACGCCCAGCAGCTCGGCGATCGACGGCAGTTCCACACCGGCGGCTTGGGCGTCGGCGACGTCGACGTTGAAGTACACGTCGGTCATGTCGACCGAGGTACCGTCCGCCATGGTCGCGTCGCTGCGCTCCAGGTGCAGGTTGCCCTGCTTGTCCAGGAATGGCAGGTCGGTATAGGCCACGGTCATGGCCGCCACACCGGCCTGGGCAAGCGTCATGAGTTCGCCGGCATCGGTCTGGTGGTTGCCGTTGACGTCTTGCCACACACGCAGCTCACCGAAGTTGGCGTCCTGCGCGTCGACCACGCCGTCGCCATTGCTGTCGAAGCTGGCCAGCTTGGCGAAGCCCTTGCCCTTGGCGGTACCGCCGAACAGCTCGTTGATGTCATCGATCTTGCCGTTGCCATCGCGGTCCACCGCCAGGAAGCCGTCGCTTCCCGAGAGCCAGCCGGACTGGATGCCGCTGCCATTGCCGAACAGGTCGAAAGTGGCGTCCGACGCACCCCGTGCCACGGTCTGGATGCCATCGCCGTTCAAATCGATGGCGATGGGCGACATGCCTGCGTCGCGCGTGCGGTCGGCCTGCCCTTCGGCCAGCCAGAACCAGTCCTCGGTCCAGGTCACGTTGACGCTGCTGTTCTCATGCACCACGTCAGAGTCCGTGGCATCGTTGGTGCCGCGGTCCTGGTAGGTCCACACCCAATTGGTGTTGGCAACGGAAGATCCTCCCGCAGTGGCGCTGCTCTTGTCGAACTCGAGGTAGTAGTACCCGGCGTTGAGGTTGCTGAACAGGTAGTTGCCGCTGCTGTTCGTATAGGTCGTGGCGACCACGTTGTTGTTGTAGTCGTACAGCTTGACCTTGACGTTGTAGATGCCCTGCGTTTCGCCCACATCCTGGATGCCGTCCCTGTCAACGTCATTCCAGACGCGGTCGCCCACACTGGCCGTCCCCTGCTTCGTCACCAAGCCGGCGTCCACCGTCATGTTGGACTGGCCAATGCCCAGCGTGACCACATGCGATTTGCCAGTGGTGGCGGTCGCATCGGAGTCCGTCGAATCACTGCCCACGTTGGCCGTGGTGTACTGGTAGCCGGTCTTGCCGCCGAACGTCACCTGGTACTGCCCGGCCGCCAGACCGCTGAACAGGTAGTAGCCCGTGCTGTTGGTCGTGGTGCTGCGGCTGATGTCATCGCCCGTTCCGAAGACGCCGTCGGCGCCTGCGCCAGCCAGCGTCACCGTCACGCCCGACGCACCGGTCTCGGTGCTGTCCTGCACGCCGTCACGGTCGGTGTCGTACCACACGCGGTCGCCCAGGCAGGCGTTGTTGGTGTCCTTGACCACCAGGCCGGCGTCCACCGTCAGGTTGGATTCGCCGACGGCCAGGCTGACCACCTGCGACTTGCCGGTGCTGGCGATGGCGTCGGAGTCCGTCGCGTCGCTGCCAACGTTGGCGGTGGTCAACTCATACCCAGTCTTGCCACCGAACGTCACCTGATACTGCCCTGCTGCAAGGCCGGTGAACAGGTAGTTGCCGGTGGTGTTGGTCGTCGTGCTGCGGCTGATGTCATCCGCCGTGCCGAACACGCCATCGGTGCCAGCGCCAGCCAGCGTCACGGTGACGCCCGACACACCGGTCTCGGTGCTGTCCTGCACGCCGTCGCGGTCGGTGTCGTACCAGACGCGATCGCCCAGGCTGGCAGTGTTGATGTTCACCACGCCGGCGTCGACCGTCAGGATGTCGTCACAGGTGTCAACGGTCACCGCCGTCGAATACGTGGAGATAGCCGGAGCTGTCAGACGCACGTTGTCGATCATGCCGCCGCAGCTGTCGTCGTCGCCAGACTGCTCGCGGAACGACAGACGGTCCAGACCGCCAGTGCCGACGACGCTGAACGTGTAGGTCTTGAACGTGGTCGAAGTCGGATCGATGGTGGCGATGCGCGAATTGCCCCACCACACTTCGACTGTGTTGGTCGCGAGCGACGTGCCCGTGCGGGCTGCCACATCGACCGACAACTGGTAAGTACGGCCCGCGTCGGTTTGGATGTTTTGGTAGAAGCCGGTGCCGCTGCCGGCCACGTTTGAATCCAGTTCCGCCACATACGTACCGGTCGCGCCGGTCACGCCGAACCACGACCATGAGGCCTGGCCCACTTCGACGGTGTCGCCCAGGCCGGTCCAGCCCGTCGCGCCGCTCTCGAAGCTGCCGTTGACGATCAGGTTGGAGACCGCGCTCACAGTCGTCGCCTGGAAGTCGGAGTCCACTGCATCGTTGCTGCCTACGTTGGCGGTGGTCAGCGCCAGGCCGTTGGGCAAGGTCATGCCGACCTTGTACTGGCCCCAAGCCACGTCGGTGAACAGGTAGTTCCCGCTGGCATCGGTGGTGGTGGTGCGCACGGTGTCGTCGGCCGTGCCGAACACGCCGTCAGTGCCGGTGCCGGTCAGCGTCATCGTGACGCCGGCCACGCCCGCTTCTCCGGCGTCCTGCACGCCGTCGGCATCGGTGTCCATCCACACCTTGTCGCCGATCTTGACCAGGCATACCTTCACGCCAGCGTCGACCGTGCGGTTGCTCTCGCCGATCTGGAGCGTGACCAGCCCGCTGGTGCCCGTCTGGGTGCCCGTGCCGTCCCACACCGTGTCGCTGTCGGCCGCGTCGTTCGTGCCCGCGTTGGCCGTGGTGAATTTGTAGCCGTCGGGGGCCACCACCTGTACGGCGTATTGGCCTGCCGCCAAGCCGGTGAACAGGTAGTTGCCATTGGCATCGGTCAGCTGGGTCGCAATCACCTGGCCGCTGGCGTTCAGCAAGCGCACCGTGGCACCGACGACGCTCGCCTCGCCGCTGTCCTGCACACCGTTGCTGTTGGCATCGATCCACACCCGGTCGCCCAGGGAGGCGGTGTTGGTTTCGATCTGCACCAGGCCGGCGTCCACCGTCAGGTTGGTCTCGCCGATGGCCAAGGCCACGACTTGCGACTTGCCGGTGCCGATGATGGCGTCCGAGTCCGTCGCGTCGTTGCCCACGTTGGCCGTGGTGAGCTGGTAGCCGGCCACACCGCCGAACGTCACCTGGTACTGGCCAGCGGCCAGGCCGGTGAACAGGTAGTTGCCGGTGCTGTTGGTCGTGGTGCTGCGGCTGATGTCGTCGGCGGTGCCGAACACGCCGTCGGTGCCAGCGCCAGCCAGCGTCACGGTCACGCCGGCCACGCCGGTCTCGGTGCTGTCCTGCACGCCGTCACGGTCGGTGTCGTACCAGACGCGGTCGCCCAGTTGGGCGGTGTTGGTGTCGGTCTGCACCAGGCCGGCGTCCACCGTCAGGTTGGTCTCGCCGATGGCCAAGGCCACGACTTGCGACTTGCCCGTGCCGATGATGGCGTCCGAGTCCGTCGCGTCGTTGCCCACGTTGGCCGTGGTGAGCTGGTAGCCGGCCACGCCGCCGAACGTCACCTGGTACTGGCCAGCGGCCAGGCCGGTGAACAGGTAATTGCCGGTGCTGTTGGTCGTGGTGCCGCGGCTGATGTCGTCGGCGGTGCCGAACACGCCATCGGCGCCAGCGCCAGCCAGCGTCACGATGACGCCGGCAACGCCGGTTTCCGTGCTGTCCTGCACGCCGTCGCGGTCCGTGTCGTACCAGACGCGGTCGCCCAGTTGCGCGGTCTGCGGATCGACAGGTACGGCGACCACGACGCCGGCGTCCACGGTCAGATTCGTTTGCCCGTCGGCGAGAGTGACGAACTGGGAGATGCCGAAGGCGTTGACATCGGAGTCCAGTGCGTCATCGCCGACATTGGGCGAGGTGAACTGGTAGCCTGGGACGGCGCCGAACGTGACCTGATACTGGCCCCCGGCCAGATCGGTGAACAGGTAGTTGCCTGTGCCGTTGGTCGTGGTGCTGCGGCTGATGTCGTCGGCGGTGCCGAACACGCCGTCTGCGCCTGCGCCGGCCAGCGTCACACTGACTCCGGCGACGCCGGTTTCGTTGCTGTCCTGCACGCCGTCGCCGTCAGCGTCGTACCAGACGCGGTCGCCCAGGCTGCCGAGCGGCGGCAACTGGAGCGTGATGAAGTTGGGCGTGCCGTCGAGGTCGGACGCGTTGCAACCAACGGTGCCGCCATCGTCGCGGACCTGGAAGCCGAAGCTGATCTGCCCGGCCCCGCTGGATGGTGGCTGGTACACCAGCGCACCCGCCCGGATGTCGGCAATCAACACCTCGGCGCCCGCTGCCAGCAGCACACCGTTCAGCAACAGTTGACCGGCGCCGGGCAAGCTGCTGATGACGACCGACTTGAAGGCGTCGCCCTCCACCGGGTCCGTGAAGCCGAAATCGGCCTCCTGGAAAACGTAGCCCGAGCTGTCGGTCAGAGCGATCGCTTGGTCCGTGCCTTCAGGCGCATCGTTGACCGCGTCGACTGTGACACCCACCTTGACTGTGAACAGCTCGTCGCCCGATTCGATGACGAGATTGAGCGTTTCGAGGTAACCGTACCAATCCTGCTCGTTGCTTGCCGTGATGACCATGCTGGTCCTGTCATCAGACACGCGCACCAGCGAGGTCGGCGCCGTGGAATACGTGCCATCCGGATTCTTGACTTGGATCGTGTAGATCACCACCGGGCCTTCCGGGGTGTACCCGGCTGCGGCGAGGAGTGATTCGATCGTAAAGCTCTTGTCGGTGTCTTCGCAGACATTGACGAGCGTCACGAGGTTGTTGGGTGCGGCCATGGATTCTCCTTGGATCAAACGCTAAAGATGCTTGTACTCACGCATCACTACTTGTATGCAAAGCTGTGAGTGGGTGCGATTGTGGCAATTTTTACCCAATCCGATTCAACACTCGATGTGTTTTGTGAGAAAAGTTCCTGAAAACTTGTGAAGAGTACACAAGTAAATACTAACTACTTAGATCTAAAAAATTGTTTTCAACCGTTTGGCACGCCAGTCCGCACCCAGGTAAAAAAGCAGAACTGGGCTGCCGGCATACTGGGTGATGGCCTTTTCTGCACCCCCTACCCCCCGGCGCCTGTGGCGGTGGCCGCTGCGCCTTATCGCCTTGGTGGGCCTGCTGATGCTCGGTCCGATCGGGACGCTGGCCTTCGGCAGCCTGGACCTCGACACACCCTGGCACCAAGCCGACCGTTCATCCACCGGCCAGGCGCCAGCGCCTGCGTTCGAACCGCGCGCAGTGGTCCAGGTCTACGGTGCGCGCACCGTACGCTGGCGGGGCGCCTTTGGCATCCACCCGTGGATCACCGTCAAACGCGCGGGGGCAGACACATACACCACGTGGCAGATCATTGGCTGGCGCGCACGCGGCGGCGGCAATGCGGTGGTCCAGTCCCAAGGCGATGCGCCGGACACCCACTGGTTCGGCGCCTACCCGCAGTTGCTGGCAGACCACCGCGGCCCGGCCGCCGAGGCCATGATCGACCAGCTGGAGGCGGCCGTGCCGCGCTATCCCTGGAGCCACACCTACCGGCTGTGGCCCGGGCCGAACAGCAACACCTTCGTGGCCTGGATGGCACGCGAAGTGCCGGCCCTGCGGCTGGACCTGCCCCCTACGGCCATCGGCAAGGACTACCTCGGGTCGGCCACGTTGTTCGCCTCAGCGCCCAGCGGCACGGGCTGGCAGGTGTCGCTGCTGGGGCTGGCCGGCATCACGCTGGCGCGCGACGAGGGGGTGGAACTGAATCTGCTGGGCCTGGGCTTCGGTGTGGACGTGGACGACCTGGCGCTGCGCTTGCCGGGCATCGGCCGGATACCCCAGCCGGCGCAGCGGCCGCGTCAGTCTGCTGTCCAGACGATCCAGCCGGCATACGACGTCCACAGCACGACGATGCCGAAAGCGATGCGGTACCAGGCGAACGGCACGAAGCTGTTGGACGAGATGTAGCGCAGCAGCCAGCGCACGCACAGCCAGGCGCTGACGAAGGAGAACAGCAGGCCGACAGCAAACATCGGCAGGTCGGCCATGGACAGCAGCGCGCGCTGCTTGTACAAGCTGTAGACCCCTGCTCCCACCAAGGTGGGAATGGCCAGGAAGAATGAGAAATCGGTCGCCGCCTTGCGCGACAGGCCCAGCAGCATGCCGCCGATGATGGTGGCGCCGCTACGGCTGGTACCGGGCACCATGGCAAAGCACTGGACCAGGCCGACCTTGAGCGCATCCAACGGCGTCAGGTCGTCCACATGCTCGACGCGCACCGAGCCCGGCGGCCGGCGCTCCGCCCACAGGATGATGAAGCCGCCGACGATGAAGGTGGTCGCCACCACGAGCGGTGTGAACAGATGCGCCTTGATCAGCGAGCCGAAGGCCAGCCCCAGCACCACGGCTGGCAGAAAGCCGATCAGCACATTGAGCACGAAGCGCCGCGCCTTGGTCTGGCGCGGCAACGCCACGACGGTCTCGCGGATCTTGTGCCAGTACACGAGGATGACCGCCAGAATGGCGCCGGTCTGGATGGCGATGTCGAAGACCTTGGCCTTCTCGTCGGTCAGCCCGAGCAAGGCGCCGGCGAGGATCAGGTGCCCGGTCGATGACACCGGCAAGAACTCGGTCAGCCCCTCGACGATGCCCATGACCGCGGCTTTCGCCAGCAACACGATGTCCACGCGCTCTCCCTGCTTTTTTTGGAGGCTGGATTATGGGCGGCGGCCACATTGCCGCGCGCGCGGCCGGCGCCTGGCGCAGCTTGGCTGCAGGCCGCACCCCTGCGATGGTGTTTCGTCGCACGCCCGTTGTCGGCCCGCAGGGTGGCCGGCACAGTTGCGGCCATCACTTCACGGATCGCACCATGCTGTACCAAATCCTCTCGCACACCCCCCTGTGGGTCTGGGCCCTGTTGACAGCGCTGCTGGCGCTGGGCTGGACGCAATCACGCCCGGGCCACTACAGCCTGGCCCGCACGGCGGCCGTGCCGCTGGCCATGGTGGGGCTGTCGCTCTACGGCACGGTGTCTGCGTTTGGTGCCACGGCTGCGGTGCTGGCCAGTTGGTGCGCCACGGCGCTGCCGCTGGCCTGCGCCGTGGCGCGCAGCGCCCTGCCCCCAGGCACCCGCTATGACGCCGGCCTGCGCCGCTTCGGGGTGCCTGGCAGCTGGGTACCCCTGGCCCTGCTGATGGGGATCTTCCTGACCAAGTACGCGGTCGGTGTTGCTCTGACGATGAGCCCCGCGCGGGCCCACGACCCGCTGTTCGCGCTGGCGGCAACGCTGGTCTATGGCGCGTTCAGCGGCTGCTTTCTGGGCCGCAGCGCCAGGCTGTGGCGCCTGGCACGGCGCGATGCAGTGCCCGCGCAGTTCGGACTCACGGCCTGATCGGCGCCGCTCCTCCACTGCGTCCTGACCCAGCCGGCTTCGCCGCGCCAGAATGGTCCGCCACCATGCCCACCCCTTTGCCGACCCAGCCCGCCCGGTTCAGCCCGGACGCCTTGTTGCGCCACGGTCTCATCAACGTGGTGTTCTGCTGCCTCGTGGCCGCAGGCCTCGCGCTCACGACCAGCAAGCCCTGGGACCAGCAACTGGTCTATTCGCTGGCCATCGGCATGACGATCTGGCTGGTGGTCGATCTGGGCCGCTTCGTCGTGCGCGCCCGGCCGGACCAGTTCTGGCCCACCGGGCTGCGCGGTGTCGCACTGGTGGTGGTCGGCATCGTGACGGGCTTCGTCATCGGCTCCTATCTGGGTGATTTGTATTGCGGCTGCTCGACGTGGCAGCACTGGGGGCTTGCGCCCAACCGGCTGGCGACATCGCTGGTGATCACGGTGTTCGCCGGCCTCGCGGGTTCCTACTTTTTCCACAGCCGCGGCACGCAAAAGGCCCAGCAGACCCGCATCGCACTGGCCGAGCGCGATGCCATGCAGGCCAGGCTGCAACTGCTGCAGGCCCAGCTCGAGCCCCACATGCTGTTCAACACCTTGGCCAACCTGCGCGTGCTCGTCGGCACGGACCCAGCGCAGGCCACGCGCATGCTGGATCACCTGGTCGCCTACCTGCGCGCTACGCTGGTGGCTTCACGCACGACGGAGCACGCGCTGTCGCAGGAGTTCGACCGTCTCCGGGACTATCTGGAACTGATGGCGGTGCGCATGGGGCCACGCCTGCGCTACACACTGGACTTGCCCGACGCCCTGGCCGACTGGCCGGTGCCTTCGCTGCTGCTGCAGCCGCTGGTGGAAAACAGCATCCGGCATGGGGTGGAGCCGCAGGTGGAAGGCGGCAGCATCTGCGTGAGCGCTTGCGCGACGCCACAGGGCTTGCGCCTGGAGGTGATGGACACCGGCCGCGGGCTGGACGCCCACGGCGCGGGCGGCGGCACCGGCTTTGGGCTGACGCAAGTCCGCGAGCGGCTTGCCACGCGGTTCGGGGGTCAGGCCGCGTTGGTGGTGGAACGGACGACCCAGGGTGGCACCCTGGCCTGCATCACGCTGCCGCCCACGCAGGGCGACGCAGCGTAACGAAAGTGTCCAACAACATCGTCTACGGAATGGAGCGCAATCCGAAGAGGATGAAGATTACATACAAGATGACGATGATTTCTAGCATGCGCACGCAAAAGCAACTCTCGGGCCATCTTGCTTACAAAAGAAAATCGTGTGTCAGGACAACTACTTGGCAGCTTCCCAGCGGCTATGTGCGCTAGTCCACAGCAAATGCCAACAAAATGATGTAAAGCAAGTCGACATTCCCAGAAAGTATGCAGTGCACCACCTTGATCGCCGAGGATGAGCCGTTGCTGGCCCTGGCCTTGGAGCGGGAGCTGGCCCACGCCTGGCCGGGCCTGCGGGTCGTGGCCGATGTACGCGATGGCCTGTCGGCCGTGGAGCGGGCATTGGCGCTGCGGCCCGATGTACTGTTTCTGGACATCCGCATGCCGGGCCAGAGCGGTCTCGACGCGGCCGAAGCGCTGGCCCACGCATGGCCGGACGATGCGCCTTTCCCACTGCTGGTGTTCGTCACCGCATACGACCAGTACGCCGTGCAGGCCTTCGAGGCCCAGGCCGTGGACTACATCGTCAAGCCAGTCGACAGCGCGCGGCTGCGAAAGACTGTTGTTCGCCTGCAGGCGCTGCTGGCGCAACGCGCACGCAGCACGGACGGGGCGGATGCCGGACTCGATGCCCTGCGCCAGCTGCTGGTGGCGAGCCGCCCCGCTGCCACCACGACGCCACTGCACATGATCCAGGCCAGCGTGGGCACAAGCATCCACATGGTTCCCATTGACCAGGTGCTGGTGTTCGAGGCGGCCGACAAATATGTGCGGGTGCTGACCGCCGCACGCGAATACCTGATCCGCACACCGCTGAAGGAACTGCTGCCGCAGCTCGATGCGGGGCGGTTCTGGCAAGTGCACCGGGGCACCGTGGTGCTGGCATCGGCCATCGACACCGTGACCCGCGACGAGGCCGGCAAGCTGCACCTGACGCTGCGCGGGCGGCCCGACAAGCTGGCTGTGAGCCGGCTGTACAGCCACTTGTTTCGCGCCATGTAACGCCCTGCGGTGGCACGACGCGAAGCGGAGCAACGCGGCGCTGACGGGCGCTGCTGCAGCTTCGCGTGCGCACACGCCACGCAGGCCAGGCGCGGCTCAGGCCGAGTCGGCCCGCGCCTGCTCCTGCAGCCAGTCGCGGAACAGGCCCAAGGCAGCAGGCGGATCGCGGCGCTCAGGGCTCACGAGGTAGTAGCCGCGGCTGCCCATGAGAGCGCGCTCGCAGGCGACGACAAGGTCACCCCGGGCCAGCTCGTCTACGACCAGCATGCGCGGCACCAGGGCCACGCCCAGGCCGTGGGCCGCCGCCGTGGCGGTCATGGAAAACAACTCATAACGCGGCCCGCTCTGCCAGTTCGCGGCCGCAACGCCCATGGCCTCGAACCACTGGCGCCAGGCATCGGGCCGCGTGCTTTGCTGCAGCAGCGGCAGCTCGGACAGTTCGGTGGGCGACAGCCGCTTGCGCCGGCCGAGCAGGCGCGCGCTGCAGACCGGCAACACCTCTTCGCTCATCAACAGCACGGCGGTAGTACCCGGCCAGTTCTGCACCTGCTCGGGCGTGCCGGCATAGAGCGCAGCATCGAAGCCGTCGTCGCTGAACAGGAAGGGCCGCGTGCGGGTCTCGATATTCACGGTGATCTGCGGATGCCGGCTTGCCAGGTCCGGCAGGCGCGGGATCAGCCAGCGGGTGGCAAAGGTGGCCACGGCGGCCAGCGCCAGCGAGCCGCCAGCGGCCTGGCGCGCCATCACGTTCAAGGTGTCCAGCTCCAGGCCGTCGAGCCGGCGCGCGATCTGGCGTGCGTAGTCGCGCCCGCTGTCCGTGAGGGCCACCCCATGGCGCGTGCGCCGGAACAGCACGACGCCCACGAACTCTTCGAGCGCGGCGATCTGACGCGAAACGGCGCCCTGGGTCAACGACAGTTCCTGCCCGGCCCGCGTGTAGCTCTCGTGGCGGGCTGCGGACTCGAAGCAGATCAAGGCTTGGGTGGAAGGGAGCTTGCGTCGCAAAGTATTCCCAATATACACATATCGACGGTACGGCTACCCGGGGCGTTCACCACCAGATACGCTCAATCCGCATATCTTGATGACAAAGCATCGTTTGCCGCCCGCACCCGCGCTGCGCTACGATGGCCGCTTCCTCGCCCATACACCACCTTTAGGAGACACCATGGCCAACGCCCGTTTTGAATGGCAAGACCCCTTCCTGCTCGAGCAGCAACTGACCGACGACGAGCGCATGGTGCGTGAGGCGGCCGAAGCCTACTGCCAGGGCAGGCTCAAGCCACGGGTGCTCGACGCGTTCCGCAACCAGACCACCGACCCGAGCATCTTCCGCGAGATGGGCGAAGTCGGCCTGCTTGGCCCCACGATCGCGCCCGAATACGGCGGCCCCGGCCTGTCTTATGTGTGCTACGGCCTCATCGCCCGCGAAGTCGAACGTGTGGATTCGGGCTACCGCTCGATGGCCAGCGTGCAATCCTCGCTGGTGATGGTGCCGATCAACGAATTCGGCACTGAAGCGCAGAAGCAGAAGTATTTGCCCAAGCTGGCCAGTGGCGAGTGGATCGGCTGCTTCGGACTGACCGAGCCCGACCACGGTTCGGACCCGGGCTCCATGGCCACGCGTGCCATCAAGACTGCGGGCGGCTACAAGCTCAAGGGCAGCAAGATGTGGATCACCAACAGCCCGATCGCCGACGTGTTCGTGGTCTGGGCCAAGGAAGTCAGCGAAAGCGGCGCCGTCGGCCCGATCCGCGGCTTCGTGCTCGAGAAGGGCATGAAGGGGCTGACCGCCCCGGCGATCCACGGCAAGGTCGGCCTGCGCGCCTCGCTCACCGGCGAGATCGTGATGGACGACGTGTTCTGCCCTGAAGAAAACGCGTTCCCCGATGTGCAGGGCCTGAAAGGCCCGTTCACCTGCCTGAACTCCGCCCGCTACGGCATTGCCTGGGGCGCACTGGGCGCGGCCGAAGATTGCTGGCACACCGCGCGCCAGTACACGCTGGACCGCAAGCAGTTCGGCCGCCCGCTGGCTGCGAACCAGTTGATCCAGAAGAAGCTGGCCGACATGCAGACCGAGATTGCGCTGGGCCTGCAAGGTTGCCTGCGCCTGGGTCGCATGAAGGACGAAGGCACGGCCGCTGTGGAGACGACTTCGCTGATCAAGCGCAACTCGTGTGGCAAGGCGCTCGATATCGCCCGCATGGCGCGCGACATGCTCGGCGGCAACGGCATCTCCGATGAATTCGGCGTTGCCCGCCACCTGGTGAACCTGGAAGTCGTGAACACCTATGAGGGCACGCACGACATCCACGCGCTGATCCTGGGCCGCGCGCAGACCGGCATCGCCGCGTTCGCGAACTGATGGGCGACATGGCAAGCGCAGCCAACACCGGCGACAACACGGGCGCATTGGCCGGCCTGAAGGTGCTGGATCTGTCGCGCGTGTTGGCTGGCCCCTGGTGCACCCAGATCCTGGGCGACATGGGGGCCGACGTGGTCAAGGTCGAACTGCCCGGGGCCGGCGACGACACGCGGCACTGGGGCCCGCCCTTCCTGCAGGACGAGAACGGCCAGGACACGGACCAGGCCAGCTACTTCGCGGCCTGCAACCGCAACAAGCGATCCGTCACCATCGACATGGCCAAACCCGAAGGCCAGGCGCTGATCCGCAAGATGGCGCTGGCGTCCGACGTGCTGGTGGAGAACTTCAAGGTCGGCGGCCTCAAGAAGTACGGGTTGGACTACGCCAGCCTGAAAGCTGTGAACCCTCGGCTCGTCTATTGCTCGGTGACCGGGTTCGGCCAGGACGGCCCCTACGCCGAGCGCGCGGGTTACGACCTGCTGATCCAGGCCTCCAGCGGCATGATGAGCATCACCGGCCGCGCCGATGGCGAGCCAGGCGGTGGCGGCATGCGCGTGGGCGTGGCGCTGACGGATCTGTTCACGGGCGTCTATGCGTCCACCGCTGTCCTGGCCGCGCTGCGTGCACGCGAGCAGACCGGCGAGGGCCAGCACATCGACATGGCCTTGCTGGATGTGGGCATGGCCATCCTGGCGAACCAGGCGGCCGGCTTTTTGAACACCGGCAAGGTGCCGCAGCGCCAGGGCAACAGCCACCCCAGCCTGGCGCCCTACCAGGACTTCCAGACGGCCGACGGCGCCATGCTGCTGGCCATCGGCAACGACGGCCAATTCGCGCGCTTTTGCGAGGCGGCGGGCCAGCCGCAATGGGCCAGCGACCCCCGCTTTGCCAAGAACACGGCACGCGTGCAACACCGCGAGGTGCTGATCCCGGCCATGCAGGTCGTGACGCGCACGCGCAGCACGGCCGAGTGGATCACGCTGCTGGAGGACAAGGCCGTACCCTGCGGGCCGATCAACGACATCGGCCAGGCTTTCGACGACCCACAGGTGAAAGCGCGCGGTTTGCGACTGGAGCTGCCGCGCCGTGCAGGCGACGGTATCGCCTCGATTGCCGGTGTGGCCAGCCCGCTGCGGCTATCGGCCAACCCGCCGGTGCTGCGCCATGCGCCACCCGCGCTGGGCGCGCACACCGAGGAAGTCTTGCGTGAGCTGGGCCTGTCGGTCGCCGACGTGGCCGGTCTGAAGGATGCCGGCGTGATCTGAGAGCGCTGCCGCCAATACAAAAGGCGCCGAGTCCGGCGCCTTTTTACTTGTGCTCTTCGAACTGCTGCGATCAGCTCTTGCGCGCCGCGCGGCGGCGGGCGTAGAGCAAGCCGCCCATGGCCAGACCCATCAGCGCCAGCGAACCGGGTTCTGGTACCTTGCCGGGGGGCGTGCTGGTGATCACGGCGCCGCTGAGGCTGGCGATCTTGAAGTAATCGCCGCCCAGTGTCAGTCCGTTGGACGCGCTGGGTGCGGTGCCGCCGAAACCGGTGTTGTACGCACTGACCATCCACCAGCTGGACACCTTGTCGCCGGTGACGGCTTTCGCGTTGGCGGAGCCCACGTCGGCGTAGTCCTTGACCAGCGCCCATCCATTGGCCAGCAGTTCCGACCAGTTCTGGCCCGCGACGTTGGCGGGGGCCGACGTTCCGGTGTAGTACAGCAGGCTGACATCGGAATCCGCCGTGGCCCAGCCCATCTTGAAGCTGTTCAAGTCCACTGCAGCGGCGGCGCCGCCCACCACGTACGAGAAGCTGAACAGCACCATGTCCGTGTACTTGGTATTGTCGATGGCGTGGTCGCCGTTCGCCGACGAGGTCTCGCCCGGCGCATACACGCCCAGGCCGCTGGCGCCGTTGTAGCTCAGCGTGGAGCCGACGAAGTCCCTGTTGCTCTTGAACACGCCCTTGGTGGACGTGCCGGTGTTGACCGTTGCATTGAGCACCGAGTAAGCCGACGCCGTGGCCTTGACGCCGCCGTCGACGGCGACATTCGAGTTGCTGCCGAACGTCCACGCGGCAAATGCCGAGGAGCCCGTGGCGGCCAGCATCGCCACGGTCAGCGCCATGGCGACGCTCTGGAATTTGGAAGTGAACATAGGCAAATATTGAGTTACGTTTGATTCAATTTGGAACAAATAGCGAGAACCGTGCCACGCGATACGATTCAGACAGTTACAAGTGATGACAGGTATTCGCGCGGTTATCTGACAGAAAACCCGACAGTTCGTCAGGGCAATGTCTTCAGCAATGCCGACGCTTGGTCGCTGTACTCGAAGCTGCCCGCATCCAGCGCGGCCTGCACTTCCAGGCGCGCTTCCTGGGTACGCCCGGCCTGGGCCAGCACCGAGGCCAGGTGGTACCGGATGGACGGGTCGGACGGATCACGCAGCCGCGCATCGCGCAGCAACTGCAAGGCGCGGTCGTGGAGGGCCGGATTGCCGGTCCGGAACAGCGCCCAGCCAAGCGTGTCGATGACGGCCGCATCGGTCGGTGCCAGGGCGTGGGCGCGCTCGGCCACGGCCACGGCGCCCGGGTCCTTCTGACGCAGCAGCACGTTGGCCAGGTTGTTCAGTGCGCCCGCGTCTTGTGGCGCTTGCTGCAGCAAGGTCTCATAGCCAGAGCGGGCCGCCGCGTACTGGCCGCTCTGGGCGTAGCCATCGGCCAGTGCACGACGCGCCACCACATCCTGCGGGCGCTGCTTGAGCCACTGCTCCAGCACCAGCGCAGCCGACTTGCCGGCATCCTGCGCCCACATCTGGCGGTACAGGCGCAGCACGGTGTCGGTCGACGGCTCGGCCTGGAAGGCCTTGCGATAAGCATCGACGGCGGCTGCCGGCTGCCCGCGCGCCGCCGCAATGTCGCCCAGCAGGCTGTGCCCGATGGCGCGCTTGGGCTGCTGCGCAGCGATGCGGCGCGCGCGCACCTCGGCCTGCGGGAGCTGGCCCCGGCGCAGCTCCACATCGGCCATGACGGCCTGCGCCATCACGTGGTCGGGCTCCAGGGCCAGCGCACGCTCCAGGCTGTAGGCCGCACCGTCGGGGTTGCCGGCCGCCATCTGGAAGCCGGCGATCTGCACGTGCAGCGCCGTGCTGTCGCCCGCCGAGCGCGCCGCGTTATTGAAGGATGCACGCGCACCCGCTGCGTCGCCGTTGGCCAGCTGGGTGCGGCCATAGGCGAGCACCACCTGCAGATCGGCCGGTGCCTTGGGGCTGAGGTTGCGGATGGTCTCCATGGCCTGCGCTGCGCGGCCGGCCCGCAGGTGGGCGTCCACCAGCGCCAGGCCCGGTCGCAGCTCCGTGCGGCCGGCAACGCCATTGGCACGCTCCAGCCAGCGCAGCGAATCTTGGGGCTGGCCACGCTGCGTGGCCAGCACCGACTGCTCCATCAGCACTTCGACGTTCTTCTCGTCGGCTTTGTGCAGCGCGTCCAGCCGCGCCGCGGCGGCGTCGAACTGTTTGGTGGCGATCTCCACGCGGGCCAGGTGCAACTTGGGCGCGACCAGCGTGCCGTCCAGTGCGATCGCCCGCTCGAACGCTACCTTGGCCGCCGGCACCTTGCCCGTCTGCGCCAGCGCCATGCCCAGCAGGTCGTGCAGGCCGGCGCTGTCCGGCCGGCGCTGGACCATGCTCTCGACGATCGGCACTGCCTTGGCGGGATGGCCGCCGCGCATGTGCAGGCCAGCCAGCGCCACGCCAGCCTGGGTCTGTGCCGGGTCCTTGCGGAACGCGGCTTCGAGCTCGGCGGCGCCGCTGCCCATCTGACCGCTGCCCAGCAGCCCCATGCCCAGCACGGTGCGGAACTCGGCGCCGTCGCGCGCGCGCAGTGCCTCCTGCATCAGCGAGATGGCGCGCGCATTGCGGCCCTGCGACATGTGGGCCGAGGCCAGCAGGATCATGGCCTGGCCGTCTGCGGGTTGCACCCGCAGGTAGGCTTCCAGCGCGGAGACGGCGCGCTCGACGTTGTTCTCCTGCAGGTAGATCTGGGCCAGCAGCTTGGAGGCGGCGCTCGGCCCCTGGACGCGCATCAGCGTCTCCAGCAGCGGCTTGGCCTTTTCGCGTTCGCCCAGCGAATAGTGGGCCAGACCGTTGAGCAGCAACAGCTGCGGGCGGTACTGCACCAGCGCCGGCGGCGCCGGGTCGATCAGCTCCGTGACTTCGCGCAGCGCAGCCTGGGCGACGCTGGCCTTGCCCTCGCGCTGGGCCAACAGCGCGCGCAGGTAGGCTGCGCGCGGCTCGTTCGGCAGATAGTTCTTCAGCTCGGTCAGGTCGCGCGCAGCCTCTGCCATGCGGTTCTGGTCGACATACAGACCGGCACGGGCAATGCGGGCTTCGCCGTGGCGCGCGTCCACGGCCAGCACCTGGTCGTAGGCTGCGAGCGCAGCAGCGGCATCACCCTGCACATGGGCGATGGCGCCGCGCTGGTAGCGCACCTCGGCGGCATCGGGCGCCAGCTGCTGGGCCTTGGCCACGGCGTCCGACGCTTCCTTGAACTGGCGCGCACGGATGCGCACCGGGACTTCGGCCAACCAGGGGTCGGCGGAGCGTGGGTCGATGGCGCGGGCCTCGTCCAGCGCCTTCAGCGCGCCCCGCGCGTCCCCCAGGTCCAGCGACGCACTGCTGCGCAACGCCAGCAGCTGAACCTGCACCGCCGCCGGCAGGCCGGCCACGGCGAACAGCGGCTGCTCCAGCAAAAGCGTGTGCTTGCCTTGCGCCAGGTAGGCCTGCCCCATGGGCACCACCAGCTCGGCGCGGCTGACGCCCAGGCGCAAGGCTTCGGCCAACGCCACCTCGGCGGCGGCTGTCTCGCCGTTGGACAGCAAGGCCTTGCCCAGCAGCACCTGCACCGCCAGCATGCTCTTGTCGATCTGCAGCGCGTTCTTCAGCTGGATGATGGCGCCCGGCATGTCCTTCTTCTCGTACCGGCCCAGGGCATCTTCATAGAAGCGCGACGCCTTGCTGTCCGCAGCCCAGGCCGGCGCAGCGCTGCCGCAGACGAAAGCAAACAGACACACGCGCACCATCGGGGCGAGGCGAAAGCGGGGGACAGGCGACATGGGAGGGGCGGAGGCAAGTCCGCAGCGGTTCGAAGGACCGCTAAATGTTAAGGCGTGTAACGAACTTCGGCCGTGTTTCGCTCTGTTCTCGATCAGGAAAGCCGTTCGTTTTGCACGAATACGCGAGCTAATCGCGCCATTCGAGAACGCTGGGCGCGTTCGCAGCCTGCGCAACGCTTCACATACCCCGCTGCCCCACCGCGCCGACGCGCACCGCGAGCGCGGGCAGCGCGGGCAACGCGGAGCGCTTGCCCAGGCGACGTCAGGCGGCGGCGCTGCGCTGGCGCAAGGCTTCGTACAAACAAACCCCGCTGGCCACCGAGACGTTCAGACTCTCCACCGCGCCCCGCATCGGAATGCTGATCAGCGCATCGCAGCTCTTGCGCGTGAGCTGGCGCATGCCCTCGCCCTCGGCGCCCAGCACCAGCGCCGTCGGCCCGCGCAAATCGGTCTGGTAGAGCGTGGCGGGCGCGTCGTCGCTGGTGCCAATGCACCAGATGCTGCGCTCCTTCAACTCGCCCAGCGTGCGCGCCAGGTTGGTGACCATGAAGTAAGGCACCGTCTCGGCGGCGCCACTTGCCACCTTGGCCACCGTGGCGTTCAGGCCGGCGGCGTGGTCCTTGGGCGCGATCACCGCATGGGCGCCAGCGCCATCGGCCACGCGCAGGCAGGCGCCCAGGTTGTGGGGGTCGGTCACCCCGTCGAGCACCAGCAGCAGCGGCGGGCCCTGCAAGCCATCGAGAAAATCGTCCAGCGAATGCTGCTGCGGCAGCGGCTGCACGAGCGCCGCCACGCCCTGGTGGCCGTGGCTGCCGGCCAGCTTGGCCAGGCGCAGCCCGTCGGCCTCGATCAGCCGCGTGCCGGCCTCGCGCACACGGTCCAGAAACTGGCGCATGCGCGCATCGCGGCGCGTGGGCTCGAAGTAGACCTCGACAACGGACTGCGGCGCGGTCTTCAGACGCACACCGACCGCATGGAAACCGAACAGCACTTTGGGGGCAGACATGGGCGCGATTATCGGCGCGCCCCCTGTCTGCCCCGCCATGCCCCCAGGTGACGCGCTCAGGCCACCGGCGCCACGTAGGCGATCAGCCGGCCCATGCGGCGGATCCAGTCCGAGGTCACGATGAACTGCGGCTTGTCACGGCTGACATAGGGCGCCACGGCCGGCGGGTTGTCGGCCGGGTACGGCGAGGTGTCGTAGACATCGCCCACGTGCTTGCTGCGGTAGGCTGTACCGGTGTAAGGCGTACTCGGACCGTCGCCTTGGAACGGATTGACGATCTCGGGCACCGGTGACGTCCAGTAGTTCTTGCTGCCCAACTCGTCCAGCAGCGTGCGGGCTTCGGTCTCGGGCACCACGGGCGTGGCCATGACGGCGCCGGTGAACAGGTCCGGGAAGTCCACCTCGCGGATCGAAAAGTACTTGGGCAGCGTGCGCGTGCCGGCCCCGGTGGCCAGCGGCGAGCGCGCAGCCATCTCGGCCACGGCTGCATCGCTCATGCCGGCCAGCCGCGCGTAGGTCGACTCCAGCCCGGCGATGTCGATCGCGCGGCCAGCCGAGTAGTGGCTCACGGTGTTGGTGTAGTCCTTGTCGGCGTAGTAGCCGCCGTTGTGGATGTTCGAGCCGTAGCGGTGCACATACAGCGGGTCGTTGGTGCCCAGCTCGACGAAGGTCGGGTGCGTGCGCCCGCCACCCAGCAGGCTGTTGGCCGCCACGGCCGCAGCCGGCAGCGGGCAGCTCTTGAGCCAGGCGATCGCCTCGGGCACGCGCGCCAGGTAGCTGCGGTTGCCGGTCAGCTGGAAGTAGTTGAACAGCTGGCGGATGTTGGTCTGCGTGGTGTGCGTGGCCAGCGAGCGTGGCTCGTAGCTACGGGCACCGGCCGGCTCACCTGCGGCGCGGCCGCCCGTGGCGCGCGACAGATGCTGCAGGCCCCAGCCAGCCTGCGGGCCGGGCTGCTGCAGCAGGCGCATGCACTCCATGGCGCGCTGGATATAGGGCAACAGCCGCGTCTCGCCCAGCGTCATCACGCACATGGTCATGAACTTGATGTTCTCGCCCATCACGTCGTCGTTGAAGGTCACGTGCAGCGTGTAGTCGCCATCGGCCATGCCCGAGAGCGCCCCGGCCGGCAACTGCGCCGGGTGCGGCGATGGCATGTCCGTGATGGCGCCGGGGAAATGCGGGAACCGCTGTGGCCAGCCACCGGCGGCGATGCCGTACTCCGGCCCGAACTGCGCATTCATGACGAAGCTGATCGCCTTCTGCAGCGGGCCGAGGAAGCGCGTGTCCCGGCGCTCCAGATACATGCGCAGCAGCAACTGCGATGCGACGGCGGTGCCGGCGTCGTCGAACGTGGCGTTGCCGTAGTAGTGCTGGAACTCCTCCAGCCGCCAGCCGTTCTTGCCGATGGTGTCGTACCACTGGCGCAGCGAGGCTTCGCCGGCGAAATCGTGGATGTAGTTCCAGCCGCCCGAGGGGTGCTGGGCGGCGACGATGGCCAGCGCCGTGCGCACGGCGGCCTCGTAGAAGCGCTCGTCGCCGGTGGCGTGGAAGGCATCCAGGTACACGTGCCCGACCGAAGGCGTGCCGGGTGGCTGGATCCAGCACATGGTGCGGTAGGCCTCCATCTCGCCGAAGGTCTGCTGCAGGTCGGGCGAATACGACCAAACATAGCCGCCCTGGTAGGACACCACTTCGTCCATGTGGCGCGCCGCGCGCTTCAGGCCATCGGCGGCCTGCTCCCTGGGGTCACCGGACCCGCCACCGCCGCAGGCGGTCAGCCAGATCGGCACCAGGGCGCTCAAGGCAAATTCACGTCGTTTCATGAGATGGCTCCTCCTAAAGGGGTTAATCGTTTACCTGTTGTCGTACAACTAGCTGCGCAATTGTGCAGACGAGACGTTGTGCCTCCGTCCGCACAAACCCTATAACCGCCTGTGAAATGGCGCTCAAATACAGAGAGTTACATCGCTGCCGGGGATGTTATCGATCTCAAGTTAAGCGTTTTCGTTGTCTGATCACTCAGACGGCTGGAATCCGTCGCTCCGGGCCGCCAGCCAGCCCAGCAAGGCATCACGCACCGGCGACAGACCGCGGTAGGCCAGCACGTCGGCCCCCATGCTGGCCAGCGCCCCATGCAACCGCGCGGCGCGCTCGCGGTTGTGGATGGCGTCGGGCAGCGGCTGCAGGTCCACCTTGATCGTGAACACGGCCTGCTGCTGCCCCGGCACGGGAATGAAGGTCTGGCGCTCGGTGCGCCACCAGGCCGCGCCGGGCGCGACGCCGGCCCAGCCCCCGGCCGGCACCTGACGAGGATGCGCGCACAGGCGGCCGTGCGGGCTGATGGTCCAGACGAAGCGCTCCCAACGCTGCTCGGCGGTGACCAGTTGCGACAACGACTGCGCGGCCCTGATGAGCAGCGCGTTGTCCGCCACCGGCGCGTGCACGTCGGCGAACGGGCGGCCCACCTTGTCTTGCGGTGACCAATGCGATGGCAGCGCCACGGCCAACCAGGCAATGCGTGTGTCGCGCCCATCGATCACGGCGAAATCCTCCGCGAACGCCAGGCTCACCAGCCCGGCCAGGCGCCACGGCGCTGCCAGCTGGCGCAGGCACTGCGCGATGGCCTGCGTGGCCACATCGGCGGTCAACGTGCGCACCACGTCGCCGGCAACCGCCACCCCCAGCAGCCGCGCCGTCGCCTCGTGCCCGTCCCACGCCCAGTCGAGCGGGTGTTCGAGCGCAGCGTGGCGGCACAGCGCGTGCAATGCCGGGCGGGCGTCGAACCCCGGCTCCACACACAGCGCCTGGGCGGCATCGGCGTTCAGGACGGCCGCCTTTTCGCGCAGATGCCAGGCGCCGGGTGCTTGCGGCGTGAGCTGACGCGCGCCCGGCGCGAGCCGCCGCAGCCCGGGCTGCATGCGAAAAGGTGCCTGCACGGCGGCGTCGAAATCGAAGGACATGGGGGCGCTCCTGCGGGGCCATGCCGGGGTGGCAGCGGCCGGGCCTCAGGGTAGCGCGACCTGGCGCCGCGAGCAGCGGCATCACCGCATGCGGACACGGCATGCGCGCGCCGTGCACAGCGGCACGCTTCCTGTATCTTCCTGCGCGCCCAGGCCAGCAAGCCAGCCGCGACGCACCAAGACACGGCGCGCGCGTCAGCCGGCCAACCGGGGCAAACCAACAATGACTGGAGCTTTTTTCATGACTCTTTCCCCCCGCCTCCGCGGCTTCGTCGCCAGTGCCGCACTGCTCGCGGCCGCTGCGATTGCCCATGCACAGCAGCTACCCAACGTGGTCATCCTGGCCACCGGTGGCACCATCGCCGGCGCAGGCGCCTCGGCCGCCAACAGCGCCACCTATGCCGCTGCCAAGGTGCCGGTCGACAAGCTGATCGCCGGCCTGCCGGAGATTTCCAAGGTCGCCAACGTCAAAGGCGAGCAGACCTTCCAGATCGCATCCGAAAGCTTCACCAACGAACACCTGCTGACGCTGGCCAAGCGCGTCTCGGCGCTGGTCAAGCAAGCGGACGTGGACGGCATCGTGGTCACGCACGGCACCGACACGCTGGAGGAGACCGCCTACTTCCTGAACCTGGTGGTGCGCACCAGCAAGCCCATCGTCGTCGTCGGCTCCATGCGCCCGGGCACGGCCCTGTCGGCCGACGGCGCACTGAACCTGTTCAGCGCCGTGAATGTGGCCGCGAGCAAGGACGCCATGGGCAAAGGCGTGCTGGTCACGATGAACGACGAGATCAACAGCGGCCGCGACGTCACCAAGGCGATCAACATCAAGACCGAGGCCTTCAAGAGCCAGTGGGGCCCGCTGGGCATGGTCGTGGAAGGCAAGAACTATTGGTTCCGCGCGCCGGTCAAGCGCCACACCGCGCAGTCGGAATTCAACATCGACGAGATCACGGCGCTGCCGCAGGTCGACATCGCCTACGGCTACGGCAACGTGACGCCGACCGCGTACGAAGCGCTGGGCAAAGGGGCCAAGGCCATCATCCACGCCGGCACCGGCAACGGCTCGGTCGCGGCCGGCGTCGTGCCCGCCCTGCAAAAGCTGCGCACCGATGGGGTGCAGGTGATCCGCAGCGCCCGCGTGCCGGCCGGCTTCGTGCTGCGCAACGCCGAGCAGCCCGATGACAAGTACGACTGGGTGGTCGCGCACGATCTGAACCCGCAGAAGGCGCGCATTCTGGCGATGGTGGCGTTGACCCGGCCGCTCAGCTCAGCTGAGCTGCAGCGGGTGTTCTGGGAGTACTAGAGAACATCCCCCCAGGCGGATGGGCCATTCTTCATCCGCAGGGTGGCGATTGACCACCTAGAGCAAACGGCTCCAAAATGGCTTCATATCCGCTTTGGAGCCGTTATGCCACATCTTTCCGTCAAAGACGTTCCGCAAGCCTGGGCCGAAGCACTCCGCCAACGCGCGGCGCGCAACCATCGCTCGCTGCAGGGTGAGCTGATGGCCATTCTCGAACGCGCGGTGGCGGGCGAGACAGTGGCAACCAGCCAACCGGCGCCCACGCCGAGTGGTCAGGTCCAAGGCTGGAAAACCATCGCGCAGATTGGCGCGGAGCTTGACGCCAAGTATCCGAAAGCGATCACGGACGTAGAAAAAGGCGTCGACATCATCCGCGCAGAGCGGGACGCGCGGTGACTGCCCCACCACCGCCGTCCTACGTCGCCGAACCACCCGCGCACTACCTCGTGCAGCCGCCGCTGGTGGTGGACTGCAGCGTCGTCGCAGGACGGGTCTTCCAGGAGGACTGGAAGCTACAGGCCGAGGCGGCCATGGAAGGCCAGATCCTGCATGCGCCGCATCTGCTGAACCTCGAGATGGCCAGCGTGGCTCTCAAGAAGCACAAGCAAGGCCAGGCCCAGATGGCGCAGGACGGGCTGGCTGCTTTCACGCAGTTGCGCGTCACGCTGCATGCGGTGCCGCCCGAGCAAGTGCTGGCGCTGGCCATTCGCTACCAACTGAGCGCGTACGACGCGGCCTACCTGTGGCTGGCCGCCGAACTCAAGACCCGCCTTGCGTCCTTCGATCAGCGCCTGGTCACCGCCGCCCGCGAGCACCTGGGCAGCCTGGACTGATCAGCCGGCTGCGTTCACCGTCTCTGCCAGCTTCCTCAAGGCCTGCGCCGTCTGCGCATCGGCCGGGAAGAACGACTCCACCGCCAGCTCCTGCAGCGTCACGTCCACCGGCGTGCCGAAGATCGTCGTGGTGTTGATGAAGCTCAGCACGCCGGCCTGCGTGCGCAGCTGAAACGGCACGACCACGCTCGACAACTCGCCACCGCCTGCAGCGACTGCAACGCCCGCTTCGCCCACCGGGTAGCCCGCCAGCTCGTCGTGCAGCGCCTGCAACACCGCGTCGCCGGTGGCGGCCACCTGCTGCAGCAAGCGCTCCAGCAAATGCGCGCGCCACTGCGCCAGATTCGCGATGCGCGGCGCCAGGCCCTCAGGGTGCAAGGACAGCCGCAGCACGCTGACCGGCGGCTGCAGCAGATGCGCCGCGGCGCCGGCCATCAACAGCGGCACCAGCGCGTTGTACGCGACCAGATGCCAGTGGCGGTCGACCGCCAGCGCGGGATAGGGCTCGTGGCCCTTGAGCACCAGATCCACCGCCTGCCGCGCGGCCGCCAGGGCCGGGTCGTCCAGCGCGCGCTGTCGGTACATGGGCGCAAAGCCGGCCGCCACCAGCAGCGCATTGCGCTCGCGCAGCGGCACGCCCAGCCGCTCGGCCAGGCGCAGCACCATCTCGCGACTGGGCGCGGCGCGGCCGGTTTCCACATAGCTCAGGTGGCGGGTGGAAATGTCGGCCTCGTGCGCCAGGTCCAGCTGGCTCATGCGCCGGTGCTGGCGCCAGTGGCGCAGGTGCATGCCGAACGGGTCGCGCGCACCGGGCTGGCGCAGCGGGTGGGCCGGCGCATGGGCCGACACGGCAGGAACACTGGTAGCGGCAGGGTGGGGCATCGGCAAATTCTGACCTGTCCCTCGCAGTGCGCCCATGACCTGACAGGTCATGGCCTGGCGGCGCCCCACCGGGAACCATGCGGCCCAACGCATCGGGATGGTCCCGCTGCGTGCCACCCCAAGGAGCCCTCCATGTCCTCGATCTTCTCGTCGCCTCGCTTTCTGTCCCGCGTGATGGGCGTCGACGCCGCAACATGCGCCGCCACCGGTGCGCTGCAAGTCGGCTTCACCGACAGCCTGGCCCGGATCACCGGGCTGCCCGGCAGCCTGCTGCTCGGCACCGGCCTGTTCCTGCTGGTCTATGCCGCCGCTGCCGGTGCGATGGCATTGCGCGCCTCACCTCCGCGTACGCTGATCGGCCTGGTGGCCATCGGCAACTTCGGCTGGGCCGCTGCCTGCGTGGCGCTGCTGGCCAGCGGCCTGTTCCCCGTCACGGCGCTGGGCATGGTCTGGGTCATCGTTCAGGCCGCAACCGTTGTGCTGCTGGCCGAGGCGCAGTGGATGGGCTTGCGCGCCACGCGGCCGGCCGCGCGCGCTGCACTCGCCTGAAGGGGCACGGCCGGCTCGCGAGCAAGGCGCTGGCACGGCGCTGGTCCGCCTGGCAAGGTTCAGCGCGCTCCCTGCTCGCCTGCACACGTCGGTTCGCACGGCCCCGGCGCACCTGCGCACAGCGCGACGCCCCTGCGACCAGGGCCGCTGCGCTGACCATGGACAATCGCCGCCCATATGAGTGCCACGCCCCTGCCCAGCCCTTCCATCTGGGCGACGCTGCGCAACCAGAACTTTCGCGCGCTGTGGAGCAGCGGCGGCATCTACTTCATCGGCAACGCCATGCAAGCCATGGCGGCGGCCTGGATGATGGTGGAGATGACGGGCTCGTCGTTTCTCGCGGCGCTGGTGCAGACGGCCGTGTTCCTGCCCATGTTTCTGCTGTCGCTGCCGGCCGGTGTGATGGCCGACATCACCGACCGGCGCAAGCTGATCCTGACGGCCCTCGTGGTGCAGGCGCTGGCCGGCACGCTGATGGCCGTGCTGCTGCTGGCCGGCATCGGCGGGCCCGGCACGCTGCTGTTCATGATCTTCGTCGCCGGCTGTTGCACCGCGCTGCTGTCGCCGGCGTGGAATTCCACCGTTGGAGATTCCATCCCGCGTGAAGACCTGCCGCAGGCCATCACCTGCGTCTCCATCGCCTACAACGCCGCGCGTGCGATCGGCCCGGCGCTGGCCGGCGTGGTGTTCGCAACCGTCGGTGGCGCGTGGAACTTCGCGATTGCCGTGGGCAGCGTGGTCGTCATGGCCATGGCGATTCGCCGCTACCCGCCCAAGCCGCACCCGCCCTCTCGGTTGCCGGCCGAGCGGCTGTGGGGCGGCATGCTCAGCGCGCTGCGCTTCGCCTGGCATTCGCAGACGGTGCTGGCGCAGCTGGTGCGCACCGTGGCCTACAGCGGCGCCGGCTCGGCCCTGTGGGCGCTGCTACCGATGATCGGCCAGCAGAAGCTGGGCTTGGGCGCGGCCGGCTACGGCCTGTTGATGGGCTGCCTGGGCACCGGCGCGGTCCTCATCGGCCTGGTCATCGGCAAGGTGCGACAACGCATCGGGCTGGAACGCCTGGTGGCCATCGGCTGCGTGGTCTACGCGGCGGTCAATCTGATCGCGGCCTTCGCTCCCTGGCCGCCACTGGTCTACCTGGCGCTGGTGGCCGGCGGCGCGGCCTGGATGGCGGTGATGTCCACCTTTAACACCGCCACGCAGACCAGTGTGCCGCCGTGGGTGCGGGCCCGCGCACTGGCCATGCACACGCTGTGCGCACTCGGCTCGTTCGCGCTGGGCTCGGCGTTCTGGGGCGCGGCGGCGGACATCTTCGGCCTGTCGTTCGCGCTCGTCGCGGCCGGCGTGGCGATGGCCGGCGGCCTGCTGCTGGCCAAGCCCTTCCCGCTGCGCATGGGCGACACGCAGGACGTGACGCCGACCACGCCCTGGGACGAGCTGTACGTCTCCAAGGAACCCCCACCCGAGGCCGGCCCGGTGGCCATCGAGATCGGCTACCGCATCGACCCCGCAGCCGCCGCGGCGTTTGTGGAAGCGGCCAGCCATATGCGCGCGCACCGGCGGCGCGACGGCGCCACCTTCTGGCGCATCTACCGCGACCTGGCCGACCCGTCACGCTTCGTCGAGCGTTTCATCGTCACCTCCTGGGCCGACTACCTGCACCAGCGCGCACGCCATACGCTGGCCGACCATGAGCTGGAGGCGCGGGTGCGGGCCTTCATGCTGCCCGGCGAGGCGGTGCAGATGACGCACTACCTGGCCGAAGCCTGATGCAGTGGTTCGACGGCGCGGCCGTGCGCGCCGCCCTGCCCTTCCCGGTCGTCATCGAAGCCTTGCGCGCCATGTTCGCCAGTGGCTGCACGGTGCCGCTGCGGCACACGCACCAGGCGCCCGGCTTCACCTCGCTGATCATGCCGGCGTGGACCGACCGGCACTACGGCGTAAAGGTCATCAACATCGCGCCCGGCAACGCCGCGCTTGGCCTGCCCGGCCTGCACGCCAGCTACCTGCTGCACGACGCGCAGACCGGCGTGCCGCTCGCGCTGCTCGATGGCGACGAGATCACCGCGCGGCGCACGGTGGCAGCATCGGCATTGGCCGCGTCGTTCCTGGCGCGTGAGGATGCGCGCCACCTGCTGGTGGTCGGCGCCGGGCGGCTGGCGCGCTGGCTGCCGGCGGCGTTCGCAGCCGTGCGGCCGATCGACCGCGTGACGGTGTGGGCGCGCTCGCCGCAGCAGGCGGCTGCGCTGGTCGGGCAGTTGCGTGGCGATGGCGTGCCGGCCCAGGCTGCCAGCGACCTGGCCGCCGCCTGCGCGCAGGCCGACATCGTCAGCTGCGCCACGCTGGCCACGGCGCCGGTGGTGCATGGCGCCTGGCTGCAGCCCGGCAGCCATCTGGATCTGATCGGCAGCTTCTCGCCCACGATGCGCGAGACCGACGACGCCTGCTTCGTCGATGCCGGGATCTACATCGACACGCCCGAGGCGCTGCACAAGAGCGGTGACCTATTGGGCCCGCTGGAGCGGGGCGTGTTCACCGCCGACGACGTGCGCGGCACGCTGGAATCGCTGGTGCGTGGCGCCAGCGCGGGGCGCCGGTCTGCGGCCGAACGCACCGTCTTCAAGGCCGTCGGCACCGCGCTGGAAGACCTGGCGGCCGCAGTGGCGGTGGTCGAAGCACGGGGACACGGCTGAACCACTCGGGCGCGGCGGCCGAGCGGGCCGCCTGTCGCGGCGCTCTTTCGACCGGTCGCTTGCGGTGCGAGCGGCGCCGGCAAAACCGGGCGAGCTCAGGTGTCGATCTTGACCTTGCCGTCCTTCACCACCTTGCCCCACTTGGCCGTCTCGCTGGCCATGAACTGCGCGAACTTCTCGCGCGAGCCGCCGCCGTCTTCGGCGCCATAGGTGTCCAGCCGCTCCTGCACGTCGGGCATGGCCAGCACGGTGTTGACGTCGCGGTTGACCTTGTCGGCTATCGCAGCCGGCAGCTTGCCCGGCCCCACCAGCCCGTACCAGGTGGTGGCCTCGAAGCCGTCGAAGCCCTGCTCCTGCATGGTCGGCACGTTGGGGTGACCCTTGGCGCGCTTCATGCGCGTCTGCGCCACGGCGATCACCTTGCCGCTCTTCACGTGCGGCGTGGCCGCCGTCATGGTCTCGAAGCTGTACTGGATCTGGTTGCCCATCAGGTCGGCCAACAGCGGGCCGCTGCCCTTGTAGGGCACGTGCATGGCGTCCACGCCGGCCTGCAGCTTGAACATCTCCAGCGCCAGATGCTGGGCCGAACCAGCACCGGCCGAGCCGAAGCTGATCTTGCCGGGCTCGGCCTTGCACAGCGCCACGATGTCCTTCAGCGCGGTGGCCTTTTGCCCCGGCCCGGCGATCAGCAGATTGGGCGTGACGCCCACCATGACCACGGGCACGAAGTCGCGCTGTGCGTCATAGCGCAGCTTGGGCTGCAGGCTGGGCGCCAGCGCATGGCTGTTGATGTGCGCCATCAGCAGCGTGCTGCCGTCGCTGGGCTGCTGCGAGACGTATTCGGCCGCCAGCACACCGGCCACGCCGGGCTTGTTCTCGACGATGACCGAATGGCCCCACATCGCCGTGAGCTTTTGCGCCACCACACGTGCCAGCGCATCAGTGCCGCCGCCGGGCGGAAAGCCGACGACGATGCGCACCGGCGCAGTGGGCCAATCCTGCGCGAAGAGGCTGGGCACGCCCAGCGAGGCGACGGCGGCGCCGGCGGCCTGGATCAAGGTACGTCTTTGCATAGGGGTTCTTTCGTGGTCGGGGGAATTCAGCGTGCAGCCTGCAGCGCGGGGGCCGGGTGCCCGGAGAAATAGTCCATGGTGGCGTGCACGCCGCTGCCGGCCAGCGCGATGCCGGCCAGCTTCATGCCCATCTCCACGCCCGCCACCATGGCCACCAGCGTCAGGTCGTTGCTGTCGCCCAGGTGGCCCATGCGGAACATGCGGCCCTTGAGCTTGCCGAGCCCCGTGCCCAGCGACAGGTCGAATCGCTCGTGGATCAGCTTGCGCAGCGCATCGGCGTCCACGCCCTCGGGCGTGATCACACCGGTCAGCACGGGCGAATACACGGCCGGGTCGGCACACTGGATCGGCAGGCCCCAGGCGTTGACGGCGGCGCGCACGCCGGCCGCCCAGCGCTGGTGGCGTGCGAACACGTTCTCCAGGCCCTCGGCCTGCAGCATGTCCAGCGCTTCGGACAGGCCATACAGCAGGTTGGTGCTGGGCGTGTAGGGCCAGTAGCCGCTCTTGTTCATCTCCACGATCTCGTGCCAGTCGAAGAAGGCGCGCGGCAGCGTCGCCGCCTTCGAGGCTTCGAGTGCGCGCGGCGACAGCGCGTTGAAGCTGATGCCCGGCGGCAGCATCAACCCCTTTTGCGAACCGCTGACCGTCACGTCCACACCCCACTCGTCGTGGCGGTAGTCGGCACTGGCCAGGCCCGAGATGCTGTCCACCATCAACAGGGCTGGGTGGCCCGCCGCGTCGATGGCTTTGCGCACCGAGGCGATGTCGGAGGTGACGCCGGTCGACGTCTCGTTGTGCACCACGCACACGGCCTTGATCTTCTTCTCCGTGTCCTTGCGCAGCCGTGCCTCGATCAGCTCGGCCTGCACGCCACGGCGCCAGCTGCCGGCGCTGGGCAACTGCTCGTCGCGCCCCTCCCAGGCCAGAAACTCGGTGTGGATACCCAGCTTGGTGGCCATCTTGTTCCACAGGCTGGCGAAGTGACCGGTCTCATACATCAGCACGTGGTCGCCTGCGCAGAGCGTGTTGAGCAACGCTGCCTCCCACGCGCCGGTACCCGATGCCGGATAGATCACGACCGGATGTTTCGTCTTGAAGATCTGCTGAATGCCCGAGACCACCTTCAACCCCAGCGTGGCAAATTCCGGCCCGCGGTGGTCGATGGTGGGCAGGCTCATGGCCCGCAGGATGCGGTCTGGCACCGGGCTGGGGCCGGGGATCTGCAGGAAATGGCGGCCGGTGGGATGCAGGTCGAGCTGGAGCATGGGTCAGTTCCTCGTTGATTACCCAATTTTTGCATTCAAAAAACAAACGCAAGCCCTGGATAACCCTGATTTAAGTCTTGCAGAGGCTACTAATTTGCATGCAAAATCCATTCACAAGAGGACAACATGGCTGAAATCATCGAAATCTCGCGCCTGGCACTGCACGACCAGGTGGCCGCGCGGCTGCGCACCATGCTGGTGGAGGGCCGCATCGCGCCCGGCGCCAAGCTCAACGAACGTGAACTTTGCGAGCAACTGCGCGTGTCGCGCACGCCCTTGCGCGAGGCGATCAAGCTGCTGGCCGCCGAGGGCCTGGTCGATCTGCTGCCCAACCGCGGCGCCGTGGCCGTCAAGCTGACCGAGGCCGACGTGCTGAACACCTTCGAGGTGCTGGCCATGATGGAAGGCATGTCCGGCGAGCTGGCCGCGCAGCGCATCACCGAGGCCGAGCTGGCCGAGCTGCGCGCGCTGCACTTCGAGATGATGGCCTGCTACGCGCGGCGTGACCTGTCGGGCTACTACCGGCTGAACGCGCTGATCCACACCGGCATCAACGAGGCCGCGCGCAACCCGGTGCTGGCCGGCAGCTACCGATCTATCAACGCCCGGGTGCAGTCGCTGCGCTTTCGCACCAACCAGGACGAGGCGAAGTGGAAGTTTGCCGTGCAGGAGCACGAACAGATGATCGAGGCGCTGCAGGCCCACGACGCCACCGCGCTGCGTGTGGTGCTGACGGCCCACGTCCTGCGCAAGCGCGACACCGTGCTGGCGCTGCTGCGCGCCGGCGAGATCTACCCCAAGACGGCAAGCGCCAAGAAGAACTGAAGGCTCCACCATGCAGATCGACCCCGCCACCGCCCTGCTGCCCGCCGGCACCGTGCTGCCGCCCAATGAAACCTGCGAGGCACTGGCCCGCCGGCTGCAGTCGGAGACCGAGGGCGAGGTGCTGTTCGACACCGCCTCGCGCGGGCGCTATGCGACCGACGCGTCGATCTACCAGATCATGCCGGTGGGTGTGCTGGTGCCCCGAAGCGAGCGCGACGTGTCCATCGCCATCGACATTGCACGCGACCTCAAGGTGCCCATCCTCGCGCGCGGCGGCGGCACCAGCCAGTGCGGCCAGACCACTGGCGCGGCCCTGGTCATCGACAACAGCAAGTACCTGCGCCAGGTGCTCGACATCAATGTGCAAGAGCGCACCGCTACCGTGCAGCCCGGCCTGGTGCTGGACCACCTGAACGCGCAGCTCAAACCCCACGGCCTGTGGTACCCGGTGGACGTGTCCACCAGCGCCCAGGCCACGCTGGGCGGCATGGCGGGCAACAACTCCTGCGGCTCGCGCTCGATTGCCTACGGCAACATGGTGCACAACGTGCTGGGCGCCAGCGCCTGGCTGTCGGATGGCGAGCTGGTCGAGTTCGGCCCCGTGGCCCAGCTCGGCGGCCGGGCGGCAGCGATTGCCGACCACGTGCGCAAGCTGGCCGCGCAGCACAGCAGCGAGATCGCCGCCCGCTGGCCCAAGGTCATGCGCCGCGTCGCCGGCTACAACCTGGACATCTTCTACAACCAGAGCGAGAAGCCCTACACCAGCGACGGCAGCGTCAACCTGGCGCACCTGCTGATCGGCAGCGAGGGCACGCTGGCCTACACCCGCAGCCTTACGCTCAAGCTCTGCGAGCTGCCGCGCGCCAAGGTGCTGGGCATCGTCAACTTTCCGACCTTCCACGCCGCCATGGACGCGGCCCAGCACATCGTCAAGCTCGGGCCCACCGCCGTGGAGCTGGTGGACCGCACGATGATCGAGTTGGCGCTGGCCAACCCGGCCTTTCGCCCCACGGTGGAGACAGCGCTGATCGGCAAGCCCGCCGCCATCCTGCTGGTCGAGTTCGCCGGTAGCGACAAGGCCGCCCTGCTGCCGCAACTGCGCCAGCTGGTCGAATTGATGGGCGACCTCAACCTGCCTGGCAGCGTGGTGCAGATGCCCGAAGACGCGCCGCAGAAGAATCTGTGGGAAGTGCGCAAGGCGGGCCTGAACATCATGATGAGCCTGAAGGGCGACGGCAAACCCGTGAGCTTCATCGAAGACTGCGCCGTGCCGCTGGAGCACCTGGCCGAGTACACCGATGGCCTGACCGAAGTCTTCGCCAAGTACGGCAGCCGCGGCACCTGGTATGCGCACGCATCCGTGGGCACGCTGCACGTGCGGCCCATTCTGGACATGCGCACGGGCGGGCCGGGCGGGGGCGCAGCCAAGATGCGCGCCATCGCCGAAGAAGCCAGCGCGCTGGTGCGCAAGTACAAGGGCGCCTTCAGCGGTGAGCATGGCGACGGCCTGTGCCGCGGCGAGTGGATCGAGTGGCAGTTCGGCCCGGCCATCAACCAGGCCTTTCGCGCCATCAAGCACAAGCTGGACCCGATCAACCTGTTCAACCCCGGCAAGATCATCGACACGCCGAAGATGGACGACGTGGCGCTGATGCGCTTCGCTCCGCCGGAATCGGCGCGCCCGTACAAGCGCATCGAACTGAAGCCCGTGCTTGACTGGTCCGCCTGGAACGTGCAGGCCGACCCGGTGACCGAGGTGACCACGGCGCCCGGCACCGGCGGCGACGTGACCGGCGGCTTCGCCAAGGCCGTGGAGATGTGCAACAACAACGGCACCTGCAGAAAGTTCGACGCCGGCACCATGTGCCCCAGCTACCGCGTGACGCGCGACGAGCAGCACGTGACGCGCGGGCGCGCCAACACGCTGCGCCTGGCGATCTCGGGCCAGCTCGGCCCCGACGCGTTCACCAGCGAAGCCATGCACGAAACCATGGACCTGTGCGTGGGCTGCAAGGGCTGCAAGCGCGACTGCCCGACCGGCGTGGACATGGCGAAGATGAAGATCGAGTTCCTGGCCCACTACAAGGGCAAGCACGGCCACACGTTGAAAGACAAGCTCGTCGCCCGCCTGCCCGACTACGCGCACGCCGCCAGCCGCCTGCCCTGGCTCATGAACCTGCACAACCATGTGCCTGGCGCCCCATGGCTGGTTGAGAAGCTGCTGGGCCTCTCGGCCAAGCGCTCCTTGCCCATGTGGCGCAGCAACACCTTCTGGCGCGCACGCGACACGTCGATGTTCGCCAGCCGCGACGCCACGCTGGCAGCAGCCAAGGCCGGCCAGAAGACCGCCGTGCTGTTCGTCGACACCTTCAACGGCACGTTCGAAAGCGAGAACGCACTGGCCGCCGCCCGCGTGCTGAAGGCCGCCGGCTACGTGCTGCACACGGTGGAGAAAGCCGGCGGCCACCACTGCTGCGGCCGCACGTATCTCGCCAGCGGCATGGTGGACGAAGCGCGTGCCAAGGCTTCGGCGCTGATTGACGCGCTCGTGCCATTGGCCGCGGCCGGCATCGCCATCGTCGGCCTGGAACCGTCGTGCCTGCTGACGCTGCGCGATGAGGCGTTGGTCATGGGCCTGGGCGAAAAGGCTGTCACCGTGTCGCAGCAAGCCCTGCTGTTCGAGGAGTTCATCGCCCGCGAGGCGAAGGCCGGCCGTTTCGTGATCAAGCTGAAGCCGGCCGGCCAACCCATCCTGCTGCACGGGCACTGCCACCAGAAAGCCTTCGGTGCGGTCACGCCGATCCTCGATGTGCTGAAGCTGATCCCCGAGGCGAAGCCAGAGCTGATCGACAGCAGTTGCTGCGGCATGGCCGGCAGCTTTGGCTATGAAGCCTCGCACTACGAGGTGTCGATGCAGATGGCCGAGGCGAGCTTGCTGCCGGCTGTGCGCAAGCAACCCGATGCGATCGTCGTGGCGGATGGCACGAGTTGCCGGCACCAGATCGCCGACGGGGCGCAGCGCGAGGCTGTGCATGTGGCGGTGCTGCTGGACAAGTTGCTGGTGCGCTGACGCAGCGAGCAGAGGAAGTCGCTCGTTGTAGGGCGCAGGCGCTCGGCAGGGCCGCCCGGCCCGGGGTGCCCGCCGTGGCCGCCCGGTGGACGCGTCCCTCGCCCAGGGGCTCGGGCAGCCTGCGGTGCTCGGCCTGCGGGCGCATTGCACAACTCGCACCACTCACTGCGTTCGTTCACCTCGAACAAGTGCAATGAGTCAGTCATTGAGGCGTGCTGCGCCGCCGCCCGCAGTCCTGCGCTCCTCGGCGCGGCCACAGGTTGGCCACGGCGGCCACCCCAGGCCGGGCTACGTGACGGGTGGCTGAAGCGCAGCCGGCGGACAGGCTCGCGTGACGCGGGCGCGTTCGCCGGACAACCAACGGCCTCTCTCTCGGAACTACCAGCGCGCACCGTGCATCCGAGTCAGCCGCACCGAGCCCGGCATGGGGTACCCCCAGGGCCGGCCCTGCAGATGCGCCGAGGAGCGCAGCGGTATGGGCAGCGGCGCAGCACGCCTCGTGAACTGATCCATTGCACCTGTTCGAGGTGAACGAACGCAGTGAGTGGTGCGAGTTGTGCAATGCGCCCATGCCGCGAGCACCGCAGGGGACCCCGAGCCCCTAGGCGAGGGGCGCTGAGCCGGGTCGGCCCTGGGGGTGCCCCATGCCGGGCGGCCCCGCACCAGCCACACTGCCCTCTACGGAACTAGGTGCCCCCAGCGCCCACAGGCCGGAACATCGGCAACATCGCCCCACCCTCTGCCGCCTTGAACACCAACTGCACTCTCTGCCCGATCGCCAACCCATCCAGGTCGCAATCGACGATGTTGGTCATCATGGTCACGCCGTCATCCAAGCGGACATAGGCGATCGCAAACGGCACTGGCCCCACCCGCCGGCACACGGTAAAGCTGTAGATCTGCCCCTGCCCCTTCGAGGCCTTCCACACCACCCGATCCGACATGCAGAACGGGCACTGCGTGCGCGGGTACCAGTGCGGCTTGCCACACTCCTCGCAATGGCGCACCAGCAGTTGGCCAGCCGCCGTGCCGGCCCAGAACTCGGTGTTGTCGGGGTAGATGACGGGCGCGGGCCAGGCGCGGTCTTGTGCAATCGTCGTCATGTTCAAGCCCTTTCCATGATCAGCGTGGCGCTGCCGTGGCGCGAGCCCAGCAGCCCGCCTGTGCCCTGTGCAAGCGCGAGCCCGCAATTCTTCACCTGCACCGCAGGGTGCGCCTCACCGCGCAGTTGCCGCACCGCCTCGATCACCTTGGTAATGCCACCCCGGTTCGCAGGGTGGTTGTTGCACAGCCCACCGCCATCGGTGTTGACCGGCAGCTTGCCGCTGCCGGAAATCAGATTGCCATCTGCCACAAAGCGCCCGCCCTGCCCGCGTGCGCAAAAGCCCAGGTCTTCCAGCTGCATCAGCACCGTGATGGTGAAGCTGTCGTAGATCGACGCGTACTGGATGTCGGCCGGCTTCACGCCCGCCTCTTCGAACGCGCGTGGGCCGGACCACAGGGCGCCGGAATGCGACAGGTCGATGTTGCCGCCCTCCTGCCCCTTCAGCGCCTCGCCCGCGCCCAGCACGTTGACGATGGGCCGCTTCAGGCTGCGTGCGATCTCGGGCCGCGTGACGACCAGTGCGCCACCGCCGTCGCTGACCACGCAGCAATCGAGCTTGTGCAGCGGGTCGGAAATCATGGGCGAGTTCAACACGTCCTGCACCGTCACCACATCGCGCAGCATGGCGTGCGGGTTGTGTTGCGCGTGGTGCGACATGGCCACCTTGATCCACGCCAGCTGCTCGGCCGTCGTGCCCCAGTCGTGCATGTGGCGCATGGCCACCATGGCGTACATGTTGACCGTGACCGGGCCGAACGGTGCCTCGAAAGGCTGGTCCGGCAGGTTCGGGCCGAAGTTGCGCGGCTGCGTTCCGCTGGAGGCTTCCGAGCGCGGGCGCCCGGCCAGCGTGATCAGCGCCACATTGCACTTGCCGGCCGCAATCGCCTGCGCTGCGTGGCCCACATGCGCCAGGTACGACGAGCCGCCCATGTCGGTCGAGTCCACATGGCGCGGGTGCAGGCCGATGTGGTCGGCGATGTTCAGCGCGCCCAGGCCGGGCGCATCGCCGGCGCAGAAATAGCCATCGACATCGCCGAGCGTGAGCCCGGCGTCCAGCAATGCGCCGCGCGCGCATTCGGCATGCAGCTGGGCAACCGTCTTGTCGGGCGCCTTGCGCGTGGGGTGTTCAAAGGCGCCGACGATGCAGGCCTTGCGTTGGATGCTCATGGTGTCTTCCTCCTTCTTCGATCGGAATGGATGTTCGCAGCGGCACGATGGGCGCGCCGTCACGGCCGGGACATCGGCCGCCGTGGCCAACGTGCTTACTGCATCTGCGGCAGATTGCCGATCCGCACCAGCATCTCCGTGAACATCTGCATGTCGGCATCCAGGTCCGCAATCTCCTTGTACTCGTTGGCGTTGTGTGCCGTGTACTTCTTGCCCGGCATCGCGGGGCCAAAGTTGATCGCATTGGGCATTTGCTTGGCCGTCGTGCTGCCGGCCGTGGAGACGGGCGCAGACGGCAAGCCGGTCGTGTCGCCAAAGATGTTCAACAGCGTCGACAACCACGCGCCCTTGGGGTCGCGCGCCATCCAGTTGCCTTGCGTGTGGGCCACGTCCACGGCAATGCCCGTCGATGCACTCCACGCACGCACCTTGGCCTGCGTGGCGGCGCTCAGCGCCTCCGGCGTATTGCCGCGCGGCATGCGCACATTGGCCGTCACCTCGACCTTGCCGGCGTTCTCGCGGATCAGCGTGGGCGATGCCGTCAGCGGGCCCATGAACGCGTCTGCGTAGGCCAGGCCCATGGCGTTGCCGAGGTAGTCCAGGCCGAAAATGTCGACGATGTAGCGCGCGGCCTGCGCATAGCCGTTGTCCACCAGCGGCAGGCCCGCACTCTGCAGGAACAGCGCCAGCCGCGGCACCGGGTTCACGCCCTCCTCAGGCCGCGAGCCGTGCGCCGACGAGCCCGTCACCTTCACGTCCACGCCCGCAGCGCCGGCCGCCACGTCGATGGCGAACTTGCCGCCCTGCCCTTCGTACTGGCGGATGAACGCGTCCTTGGCCGCGCTCAGCCGCGCCGCCAGGGCCACAGAGTCGCCCGCCTGCAGGCGCGCCGTGGCCGTCTGCGGGATGGCGTTGGCCGAGGCCGCGCCAGCCATGGCGGTGATGGTGGCCGCGCCAGGTGCCCCAGCCATCTTCGGCGCCAGCACGAAGCCGGCTCGCAGGGCGCCCGTGCCCTTCTCGGCCACCACTGCGGGGTACTTGCTGTCCAGCACGATGTTGTAGGCCGGCAGCGTGGTCTGCTGCTGGTAGTAGCGGATGGCCTCGCCGCCGGTCTCCTCGGTCGTGTCGATCATGAGCCGGATGGTGCGGGCCAGTGGCAGGCCGCTGTCCTTCACCGCCTTCATGGCGTAGAGCACCGCGGCGATCGAGCCCTTGTCGTCGATGCTGCCGCGCCCATACAGCAGGCCGCCCACGCGCGTGAGCTTGAAGGGGTCGAGCTTCGTGCCGTCCGGCAACACCCATTCGCTGGCGACCACCGGCACCACGTCGCCGTGCGTGAGGATGCCGAACTCGTCCGGCCCGCTGCCGGCGAGCTTGACCTCGAACACGCGGTTGTCGACGTTGCGGTACTGCAGGTCGAAGTCGCGCGCCATGCTGCCGACCAGCTGGCCCAGCGCAATGATCTGCGGGTCTTCATGTGGCGGCGTGCTGCCGCGCACGGTCGGCAGCGCCACCATCTTGGCGGTGGCGTCGATGACGGCAGCCTGCTGCGCCAATCGGGTGTGCAGGCCGAGCAGGCGGCCGAGCTGGGCCAGGTCGTCACCGGCCAGCGGCTGGCGAGCCTTGTAACGCTGCACCAGCGGCGCCAGCGCCGGCTGCACGCGCGTGGCGTGGTCGAGAAAGGCGGCGAAGTCGGCCGCCGGCCGGCCCTGCACGCTCGCGACGATCTGGTCGAGCTGCGCCTTTTTGAGCGTGACGGATGGCGCGCCGCCGAGGCTCGCGCAGCCGCTGAGAACGGCCAACGCAATGACCGCCAACGCGGCGCGGGGAATGGGGGGAAAGGACATCTGCGGGACTCCTGTGAAGCGACCCCAGACAGGCGCGACGCCCCCGGGTCGACCCGCAGCTTAGCGGGTCAAACGACGTGCGTCACCGGTTGCACGTTGAACTGCAGCCCCAGCGCCCGCATGACCTTCAGCACCGTGGCGAAGCTGGGGTTGCCCTGCGCGCTCAGCGCTCAGCGGCTCAAGGTACCGCGACCGCGACCTTCCCCGTTTCGAAGTAGCTTGCCAGATTGGCCAGCACCTGATCTGCCATGGCCTTGCGGGTCTCGTGCGTGGCGCTGGCCAGATGCGGGTACAGCACCGCGTTGTCGCAGGCGATCAGGCGGGCCGGCACGCGGGGCTCGTCCGCATAGACATCCAAGCCGGCGCCGCCGATGGTCTTGTTCTCCAGCGCCTCGATCAGCGCGTCTTCATCGATCACCGAGCCGCGCGCGATGTTGACGATGAAACTCTTGGGGCCGAGCGCGGCCAGGATCTCGCGCGAGACGAGGTGCTTCGTCTCCGCCCCGCCGGCCGCGGCGATGACTAGGAAGTCAGACCAGCGCGCCAGGCTCTCCAGCGAGTCCTCGTAGCCGTAGGGGCTGCCCTCCACCGGGCGGCGGTTGTGGTAGCGCACCTCCATGTCGAAGCCGCTCGCGCGGCGCGCGATCACGCTGCCGATGCGGCCCAGGCCCAGGATGCCCAGCTTCTTGCCGCTGATGCGCGTGGCCAGCGGAAACGGGGCCTTGAGCCAGTCGCCGCGGCGCAGGTAGCGGTCGGAGGCGGTGAACCCACGGCCCACATCCATCACCAGCGAAAAGGCCGTGTCGGCCACGCAGTCGTTCAGCACGTCAGGCGTGTAGCCGACCGGGATGTCGCGTGCCCGCGCGGCGGCGACGTCGACCTTGTCGAAGCCCACGCCGAAGCTGGAGATCACCTTCAGGTTCGGCAGCGCCGCGATCGTGGCAGCGTCGATGCCCAAGCCGGCGTTGGTGACGGCGCCGGCAAAGCCCGCGCCCTCGCGCGCGAGAAAAGCCTGCGGATCGGCCTCGTTCACCAGCAGGTGCACGTCGTACGTTTGCGCCAGGTGTTGTTCGAGGTACGGCAGCAGTCTGCCGAGTTGAAGGATGCGTGGTGTCGTCATGTTCATTCCGGTTGGATGCCCGCGTCTTTCGCGACCTTCGCCCATTTGATCATCTCGGTTCCGATGAACGCCGCGTACTGCTCCGGCGTGCCACCGACCGGCTCGACCCCCGCGGCCAACATGCGTTCGCGCACATCGGGCAGCGCCAGGCTGCGCGTGGTCTCGGCCGCCAGCCTGGCGACCACGGCCTTGGGCGTGCCGGCCGGGGCCAGCAGGCCACCCCAGGTGCTGGTCTCGTAGCCCGGCAGGCCGGCTTCGGCGACTGTCGGCACATCGGCCAGTGCGGGCAGGCGCTTGGGCGTGGTGACGGCCAATGCCCGCAGCTTGCCGCCCTTGATGTGGGCGCTGGTCGCGGCCAGCGTGTCGAACATGATGGAGACGCGGCCGCTCATCAAATCCGGGTGCGCCAGCGTGCTGCCCTTGTAGGGGATGTGCTGCATGTCCAGCCCGGCCATGCTCTTGAACAACTCGCCCGAGAAATGCGGCGCGCCGCCGTTGCCGCTGGAGGCGAAGCTCAGCTGCCCCGGGTTCTTCTTGCCGAAGGCAATCACGTCCTGCATGGTCTTGAACGGCGAATCGGGCGCCACCACCAACACCAGCGGCACGGTGTGCGTCTGCACCACGGGCTCGAAGCCCTTGACCGTGTCGAACGGCAGCTTCTTGAACATGCTGGGGTTGATGGCGTGGCTGCTGGCCACCAGCGCCAGCACATGGCCGTCGGGCGCCGCCTTGGCCACGAAGTCGGTGCCGATCACGCCGGTGGCGCCGGTCTTGTTCTCGATGACGACGGGCTGGCCCCAGGCCTCGGTGAACTTCTGGCCGATCAGCCGCGCGGCCAGGTCGATGGCGCCGCCGGGCGAGGCCGGCACCACGATGGTCATGGGCTTGGTGGGGAAGGTCTGCGCGAAGGTGGGCAGGGCCAGCGCCAGGGCGGCGGCGAGGGTGAAAATTCTGCGGTGCATGGTGGTCTCCTCCAGGCGGTCAATGGCGTTCAGCGGCGTTCAGCGGCGTTCAACGGTTTTTGGCCTTGCGCCACTCGGCGAAATCGGTGCGGCTCTTCTCTTCGGTCGGTGGGTACAGGCCCAGGATGCTGCGGCCCTCCATCACCTTCTCCTGCACGAAGTCTTCGAACACCGTCATCTCGGTGGCCTCGGCGGCGATCTCGTCGGCCAGGTGCGCGGGCAGCACCAGCACGCCTTCGGCATCGCCCACAATCACATCGCCGGGGAACACCGGCGCGTCGCCGCAACCGATGGGGCCGTTGATCTCGATGGCCTCGTGCAACGTGAGATTGGTCGGCGCGCTGGGCTGCGCGTGGTAGGCGGGCATGGCGTACTTGGCGATGTCGGGGCTGTCGCGAAAGCCGCCATCCGTCACCACGCCGGCTGCGCCGCGCTGCATCAACCGCGCAACCAAGATACCGCCGGCCGATGCGGCGCGTGCGTCCTTGCGGCTGTCGATCACCATCACCGCGCCGGGCGGGCACTGCTCCACAGCCACGCGCTGCGGGTGGTCGCGGTTCTTGAAAACTTCGATGCCGTTGCGGTCTTCACGCGCGGGCATGTAGCGCAGCGTGAACGCCTCGCCGACCATGTTGGGGCCGGCGGGGTTCAGCGGCCGCACGTTCTGGATCATCTGGCTGCGCAGGCCGCGCTTGAACAGCGCGGTGCACAAGGTGGCGGTGCTGACCTTCATCAACTGGTCACGGGTTTGCGGGTTCATGGGCGGGGCTCCAGTCAATAGATGTCGGGTTCCGGCACAGCCTTGCCGAAGGTGGTTTCCAGGAAGTCGAAGTCGCAGCCCTCGTTGGCCTGCTTGATGTGGCGGCCGAACATCCAGCCGTAGCCGCGCTCGTAGCGCGGCGGCGGCGGCGTCCAGGCGGCGCGCCGCGTGTCCATCTCCTCGTCTGAAATGTCGAGGTGGATGGTGCGGGCCGGCACATCAACCGTGATGCGGTCGCCGGTCTTCACGAGCGCGAGTGGCCCGCCGATCGCCGCCTCGGGCGAGCAGTGCAGCAGGCAGCCGCCGTAGCTGGTGCCGCTCATGCGTGCGTCCGACAGGCGCAGCATGTCTTTCACGCCCTGCTTCAGCAGCTTGGTCGGGATCGGCAGCATGCCCCACTCCGGCATGCCGGCGCCCAGCGGGCCGGCATTGCGCAGCACCAGGATGTCGTCGCCGGTCACGTCCAGATCGGGGTCGTCCACCGCCTTCTTGAGGCTGGGGTAATCGTCGAACACCAGCGCGCGGCCGGTGTGCTGCAGCAGGTGCGGCGCGCAGGCGCTGGGCTTGATGACCACGCCATCGGGCGCCAGGTTGCCGCGCAGCACGGCCAGCGCGCCCTCGGCGTAGATGGGGTTGTCCAGCGGGCGGATCACGTCGTCCTGATAGACCTCTGCCCCGGCGATGTTCTCGCCGATGGTCCTGCCGTTGACCGTCAACGCATCGGTCTTCAAGTGGCCGCGAATGCGTTCGAGCAACGCGCGCAGGCCGCCCGCGTAGAAGAAGTCTTCCATCAGGTAGGCATCGCCACTCGGCCGGATGTTGGCGATCACCGGCACGCGGCGGCTGAAGCCATCGAAGTCTTCCAGGCTGACGGGGTGACCTGCCCGGCGCGACATGGCGATCAAATGGATGATGGCGTTGGTCGAGCAGCCCATCGCCATGGCGCAGGCGATGCCGTTCTCGAAGTTGGCGCGCGTGAGCATCTTGGCGGGCGTGAGGTCGTCCCACACCATGTCAACAATGCGGCGGCCGCACTCGGCGCTCATGCGCACATGGTTGGCATCCGCTGCAGGGATGCTGGACGCGCCCGGCAGCGTGAAGCCGATGGACTCGGCGATGCCCATCATCGTGGCGGCCGTGCCCATGGTCATGCAGGTGCCGTGGCTGCGGGCGATGCCGGCTTCCATCTCGGACCACGCCTGGTCAGAGAGCCGGCCGGCGCGGCGCTCGTCCCAGTACTTGAATGCGTCCGAGCCCGAGCCCAGCACCTTGCCCTTCCAGTTGCCGCGCAGCATGGGGCCGGCGGGCAGGTAGATGAACGGCAGGCCCATGCTGAGGGCACCCATCGTCAGGCCCGGCGTGGTCTTGTCGCAGCCGCCCATCAGCACGGCACCATCGACCGGGTGGCTGCGCAGCAGCTCCTCGGTCTCCATCGCAAGGAAGTTGCGGTAGAGCATGGTGGTGGGTTTGACCATGCTTTCCGAGAGGCTGATGGCCGGCAGCTCCAACGGGAACCCACCCGCCTGCAGCACGCCGCGCTTCACATCGTCCACACGCTGCTTGAAGTGCGTGTGGCACTGGTTCGCATCGCTCCAGGTGTTGACGATGGCGATGATGGGCTTGCCCACCCAATCCTCGTAGCCATAGCCCATCTGCAGCACGCGCGAGCGGTGGCCGAACGAGCGAAAGTCGTCGGGCGCGAACCAGCGCGCGCTGCGCAGGCTGTCGTAGGTGCGTCGTGTCTTCGAGGGATCTGCTGGAAGGGTCATCATTCCGCCTTGATGCCGGCCGCCTTGATCACCTTGGCCCACTTGTCGACTTCGCTGACCTGGTAGGCGCCGAGCTGGGCCGGCGTCATGTCGGAGGGCAGCATGCCGAAATTCTTGAGCCGCGCCTGCACATCGGGCGTGGCGACGATCTTCATGATCTCCGCATGCAGCCGGTCGACGATGGGCTTGGGCGTGCCGGCCGGCGCGAACACCGCCTGCCAGGAGCCCATGTCGAAGCCCTTCTGGCCGGCTTCCGCGATGGTGGGCACGTCAGGCAGCGACTCGAGCCGCTTGGCGCTGCTGACCGCGATGGGCCGCAACTTGCCGGACTGGATGTGCGGGCCCACGATCAGGGTGGTGTCGAACATCATGTCCACCTGCCCGCCAACCAGATCCTGCACGGCCGGGCCGCTGCCCTTGTAGGGGATGTGCGTGAACGCCACGCCCGACTGGTAGCTCAGCAAGGCCATGGCCATGTGCGGCGAGGTGCCGTTGCCGGGCGAGGCCGACGACAGCCCGCCGGACTTCGCGCGGCTGGCGGCCAGTACGTCGTTCAAGGTCTTGTACGGGCTGCTCGCGTTGACGGCGAGCACCAGCGGCCCGGAGCCCAGCATCGCCACGGGCGCGAACGACTTGATCGGGTCGTAGTCGAGCTTGGAATACAGGCTGACGTTGATGGAGTGCGAGCTGATGGTGCCGCCCAGGATCGTGTAGCCGTCCGGCGCGGCGCGCGCCGCAATCGTCGAGCCCACGCTGCCGCCCGCACCACCCTTGTTGTCGATGACCACGGGCGTGCCCAGCGCGGTCGACAGCGCTGGCGCGATGAGGCGGGCCAGCGTGTCGGTGTTGCCGCCGGGCGGGAACGGGACGATGTAGGTGATGGCCTTGCCGGTGGGCCAGCTGCCCTGGGCCAGCGCCGGTAGCGCGAGCGCGCTGGCGGTCAGGGCGGCCACGGTGGCGAGCGTGCCCTGGATCATCGTGCGACGGTGCATGTTCATCTCCTTGGAGTGGTTCAACTTGTCAGCGCGGCATTGAAACACTAATATATTAGTACGTCAATGCAGAATCGTGCGCGATGAGCCCCGCCCCGCCGCCCGAAGAGGCTCGCACAGCAGCCCGTCAGGACAGATCCTATGAATGCCCTCCCAAAGTTTCGCCTGGACCGCACGCGCCTGGCCGCGCCGCAGGTGCTGGAGCGCCTGCGCGAGGCCATTCTGGGGCTCGAGCTGGTACCCGGCACGGTGCTGGTCCGCCAGGATCTGGCCGAGCAGTTCGGCGTGAGCCAGACGCCGGTGCGCGAGGCGCTGCTGCGGTTGAGCGAGGAAGGGCTGGTCGACGTCTACCCGCAGCACGCCACGTTGGTCAGCCGCATCGACCTGACGGCCGCGCGGCAGGCGCATTTCCTGCGGCGATCGATCGAGCTGGAGCTGGTGCGCGAGCTGGCGCTGCAGCGGCCGCAGGGCCTTGTCGTCGCGTTGGAGCGCCAGATCGCGCTACAGAAGACGCTGGCCAAAGCCCAGCAGTACGGCGATTTCGTTGCAGCCGACCGCCTCTTCCACCAACTGCTGTACGAGGCCGGCGGCATGGGGGCGCTGGCCGACATGGTGGCCCGCGTGTCGGGCCATGTGGACAGGCTGCGCCTGCTGCACCTGCCGACTGCGGGCAAGACGACGTCGATCCTGCGCGACCACCGGGCCATCACTGAAGCCATCGCGGCAGGCGATGTGGTGGCCGCCCAGGATGCGCTGCGCGTGCACCTGTCGGGCACGCTGTCAGCGGTGGAGGAGATCCGGCGCCAGTATCCGGACTACGTGGTCGAGCCGGGCTGAGCCGGGCTGATCGCTCGCGCGCAGGCGCATCCGACCTTCTCAGCTGTTGGACGCGGCCTGCATGACAGGATTTTCTCGGCGCGGCGATGCCGCTGTTCGATTGAACGCCTGAGCGCCAGCCGCTCAGGACTCCATTGCGCCTCAAGCCGCTGCCGCCGCAGCTTCCGGCTGGTGCGCCAGTGCCGCCACCTCGTCAGCCGGCAACCCCTTCATGCGGTGGTCGCTCCACACCTGGCGCCAGCGGCGCGCGCCGGGCAGGCCGTGGCGCAGGCCCATCATGTGGCGGACGATCGCATGCCAGTGCGTGCCGTGCTCGCGCGCCTCGCGCGCCATGTAGGCCAGCATCTGATGCTCGACCGCTTCGCGCGTGCGGGCCGGCTCCTCTGGTGCGCCGAAGAAGGCGCTGTCCCACTCCACCAGCCACCACGGGTGGTGGTAGGCCTCTCGGCCCAGCATGGCGCCGTCCAGCTGGACCAACTGGTCGGCCACCTGCTCGGTTGTCTTCAGGCCCCCGTTGATGACGATGGCCAGGTGCGGGAAGTCCTGCTTGAGCCGGTGCACCAGCGGGTAGCGCAGCGGCGGGATGTCGCGGTTCTCCTTGGGCGACAAGCCCTTCAGCCAGGCATTGCGCGCGTGCACGATGAAGGTGCTGCAGCCCGCCAGGCTCACGGTGCCGACGAAATCGCGCACAAAACCATAGTCCTCGCCCCGGTCGATGCCGATGCGGTGCTTCACCGTGACCGGCACGCTGACCGCATCGACCATGGCCTTGACGCCATCGGCCACCAGCTGCGGCTCGGCCATCAAACAGGCACCGAAGGCCCCGCGCTGCACCCGCTCGGACGGGCAGCCGCAGTTCAGGTTGATCTCGTCATAGCCCCACTGCTCGCCCAGCCGCGCGCAGTGGGCCAGATCGGCCGGCTCGCTGCCGCCCAGCTGCAGGGCGACGGGGTGCTCGGTCTCGTCCAGGCGCAGGTGGCGCGCCACGTCGCCGTGCAGCAGCGCGCCGGTGGTCACCATCTCGGTGTACAGGCGCGCATGGCGTGACAGCAGGCGGTGGAAATAGCGGCAGTGCCGGTCGGTCCAGTCCAGCATCGGCGCAACGCTGACGTGGGGGCTGGCCGCAATCGGCACGGCGGGTTGACTCAATTCAGGCATCCAGGGGGTTGGCAGCAGGGCAATGGCCGCATTTTCGCCGCGCCGCGCACCGCACTGTTCACATGCCCGTTTCGCAGGCATTGCGTCGCAGGCCGCGCCGGTCAACGCTTTGGCCCGTTGCCCCTAGGGTTTTCCCCAAAGTTATCCCCAGCGAGCAGGGAGAACTTGTCGTCGCATCTTGTGCGCAAGATGTTGTTTTGAAGCCGAAGCAGCGTATTCAGATAGATGGCCAGACCGCCTTCGGCGTGCCACAGCGGCTGGAGACCAGCGCCGACGCGACCGCGGCCTCCGTGGGAAACGGCGCACACCCAGTCGGGCTGACGACCGGCCGGTGTGGCCCAGCCATCCGCCTACAGTGTTCCCACGCAAATCTTCCAGGAGCATCAGATGCCAATGACCAAAACATTCCAGACCGCCACCACCATCGCCGCTGCCATCGCCGTCGGGGCTTTCACTTCCGTCGCCTATGCACAGGAGACAGCGCCGCGCCAGCAGCGCATGGACGAGTCCCTGCAGAACTACCGTGACGCCGCCAGCAAAAATCCGCAGCCCGGCCCCGTGGCCCGTGCGGAAGAGGCGACCAAGCGCGGCGTGAACCGCGCCGGCCATGCCGTCAAGGACGGTGCCGAGCGCACAGGTGACGCGGTGAAGCACGGTGCACAGCGCGCCGGCAGCGCGGTCAAGCACGGTGCGGAACGTACCGGCAACGCCATCAAGCACGGCGCACAAAAGGCGGGCAATGCAGTGGGCAACGGCATGGAAAGAACCGGTGACGCTGTGCGCCGCGGTGGTGAGAAGCTGAAGGACGGCAACGCCGGCTAATCCCCACCAGCGCGTCACACAGAAAGCCGCCGGCCGTCATGGCCCGGCGGCTTTGTCACGTCAGGGCTGCGTCATGGTTGGCGCGCCGGGCAGTGGGCCGTTGACGGTCTGGCCGCCTCCCGCCCCGGGCAGCGGGCCGTTGACGACCTCGTCGCCCTGCGCGCCGGGCTGTGGCTCCTTGTCGGCCAGCACCGCCAGCGTGCCCACGCGCACCGGCGACAGCGGTGGGCGCGGCGCTGTTGGCGACCAGCCCCACAGAAACTGCGCCGCAGCGCCGCACACCCGCCCCTGGCAGGCACCCATGCCGCAGCGGGTGTGCAGCTTGGCGTCCACCCAGCCGGTGCGCGGTGCAAGCGCGCGCACCGGCACATCCTCGCAACGGCAGGCCAGCGTGTCCGGCTGGGCGAGCTGGCGCAACGCTGGTGCGAGCGCGAACTGGCGCTGCAGCAAGGCAGCGAACGGCGTCCACCGTGCCAGAGCGGCCTGCAGGCTGGCGGTGCGCGCGATCTCGCCCACCGCCGCATGGCCGGCGATGGCGCCCTGCAGCAATGCTCGCTCGCTGCCGCCGATGCCGGTGCACTCGCCGGCCGCGTAAACGCCCGCGATGCTGGTCGCCTGCAGCGCGTCGACGGCCACGCTCAGCGCATCGCCGTGCGCCACCGTCGCGCAGCCCAGCAGGCGCGCCAGTTCGGTGTTCGGCACCAGCCCGAAGCCGCAGGCCAGGCGGTCGCAGGCGATCTCTTCTTCGCGCCCATCGCGCCCACGCAGCCGCACAGACGCCACTGCCTGCCCGCCCTGCGCCGCCACGACCCACTGGCCAGCCCGGTACTGCGGATCCATCAGCGCCAGCGCCTGCGCGGCCTTGCGCGGCCAGCGCGCCAGCTGCAGCGCAAAGCCGGCCACGGCACGCCAGGGCGCCTGCTCGGCCACGCGCAGCACCTGGGCGCCGGCACGCCGGGCCGTGGCCGCAGCTGCCAGCAACAACGGGCCGCTGCCGGCGATGACGATGCGCTCGCCCGCCACCGACATGCCGCCCTTGACCAGTGCCTGCAGCCCGCCGGCCCCGGTGACCCCCGGCAGCGTCCAGCCCGGGAACGGCAGCAACAGCTCGCGCGCACCGGTGCACAGGATGAGCTGGCGCCACTGCAGCTGCCAGCCCTGCTGCGCGTCTTCCAACAGCAGCGTGTTGGCGCCGGGCGCGGCGACTACGCGCGTGCGGCTGCAGATGCGCACGTTGGTGCAGCGCGCCACGGCCTTGCGCAAGCGGCGCGCCGCAGAGGGCAGCCGCACGCCAGGCCCATCGCGCCAGATCTGGCCACCGGGCGCCGGGTTGTCGTCCAGGATGACGATGGACACGCCGCTGGGTGCCGCCGCCAGTGCCGCCGCCAGCCCGGCCGGGCCGGCGCCGACGATCAACAGGTCGCAGGACTGCGGTGGGCTGTCGACCAGACGCGGTGCCAGACTGGGGGCGTGAAGACCCCGTGCGGCCACGGGCAGCACAGTGGCCACGGCGGTCACGGCGGTCACGGCGGTCACGGCGGCTACGGCTGCCACGGCTGGCACAGCGGGAACGGCGGGCACTGGGGGAACGGCGGGCACTGCGCGGTCCTGGGCACCGTGTCGCGCCCACGGCAGCTGGCGGGGCTCAGGGCGCGCGATCACACTGCCCGCCCTGCCCGCGTGGACCTCCGGGGCGCACCGCGCACTGCCAACCCCCTCGAAGCCTGCGTCAACAGCTGCCGCCCTGCCCGTCTCCACCACCATGCCATCGGCACACAGCGTCTGGCAGGCCAGCACGCGGCGCTGGTCGACCTGCACCCGGCATTCCTGGCACACGCCCATGCCACACACCGGCGCCCGCGGCGCACCCTGCACGGACAGCCGCGTCACCCCATCGCCCGCATGGCGCAGAGCAGCCGCCACGGTGATGCCCGCCGGCACCTGCACCGGCCGGCCGTCGATCTGCATCTGCAGCCCTGGCCTCATGGCGCCAGCCTCGCACGCGCGGGCAGATAGGGCGAAGGGTCGACACAGGGCTCGCCCCCCGTCAACAGTGCCGCGACCAGTTGGCCGGTGGCCGGCGCCGTGGTCACGCCCAAGCCCTCGTGCCCCAGCGCCAGCACCAGCCCCGGCCAGTCTGGGTGGGGGCCGATCAGCGGCAGACCGTCCGGCGTGGCGGCGCGAAAGCCCGTCCAGCTGCGGATCGCGCTCAAGTGCTCCAGCGCCGGCAGGTAGTGCAGCGCACGCCGCAGCATGCGCGCCAGCATGGCCGGCTCCACGGCCGGGTCGGTGGTGTCGAACTGGCGCGACGAGCCGACGAGCAACTGCCCCGTCGGCCGCGGCTGCACATTGAAGGCGACCGAATCACCTTCGCTGTGGTGCGCGCTGGTGACATAACCCAACTCCACAAGCTGGTGGTGCACGGCGCCGGGGTAGCGGTCGGTGATCAGCAGGTGGCCCTTCTTCGGGCGCAGCGGCAGCCCGGGGCACAGGGCCGCAGCGTCCAGCCCGCAGGCCAGCACCACGCGGGCCGCGCTGCGCCGGCCACCATCAGCCAGGCGCACGGAGCCGCCATGTTCGATGGCCTGTACGCGCGCGCGCTGCACCCGCACGCGGCGCCCGTGCCGGGCCAGCAGCCACTCGGCCGCGGCCGGGGCGTAGACCACGCCATCGCTGGCCACTTGCAGGGCGCCGGCCAGCCCGGGCCGCAGTGCGGGCTCGGCCGCCCGCATCGCTGCAGAGCCCAGCCAGACGCTGTCGATGCCTGCCGCCTGCAAGCGATCCCGCTTGCGCCCGGCCTCGGCCGCCTCGGCATCGTCGGCGGCGATCCACAGCGTGCCGCAGGGGTGGAAGTCGCAGGCCGTGGAGAGTTGCGGCGCCAGCGCGCGCCACAGGTGCAGCGAGGCCGCGCTGAGCGCCAGCTCGGCCGGGTTGTCGTCCATCACGACCAGGTGGCCCATGCCGGCGCCGGTGGCGCCACCGCGCCGGTCGTCCAGCACCAGCACGTCCAGCCCGGCATCGGCCAGCGCCTCGCCACAGGCGGCGCCGACGATGCCGGCGCCGACCACCAGCACGTCCGCATCCATCCCCATCAGAGACGGATGCCCCAGCCGAACGGGTCGCCCGGTTCGATCAGCAGCGTGGCCTCGGCGCTCATGTGCGCGCGGCCGCGGATGGTGGGGATGACCTGGCCGCCCTCGCCCGGCTCGTAGCTGGCCTCGAACTGGCTGCCGATCACGCTGGCCTGGCGCCAGATCTCGCCGGGCGCCAGCTTGCCGTCGGCCGCCAGGCAGGCGATCTTGGCGCTGGTGCCGGTGCCACACGGCGAGCGGTCATACGCATTGCCGGGGCACAACACGAAGTTGCGGCTGTCGGCCACGGAGTCGTCGGCAAACAGCTCGATGTGGTCGATCTCGGCGCCGTCGGCACCGGTCACGCCCTGCGCGGCCAGTGCCCTGCGCACGGCGCCGGTGTAGGCCGTCAGCGCCGCCAGGTTCGCACTGTCCACGCGCTGGCCGTGCTCGCCGATCAGGAAGAACCAATTGCCGCCCCAGGCCACATCGCCCCACACGCGGCCGTGGCCCGGCACGTCGAGCGCCACCTGCCGGTGCAAGCGGTAGGCCGGCAGGTTGCGCACGCTGACGGCGCCGTCCTCGTGCAGCGTGGCCTGCACCGTGCCCACCGGCGTCTCGATGCGGTGCGTGCCGGCCCCGATACGCCCCATGTAGGCCAGCGTCGCGACCAGGCCGATGGTGCCGTGACCGCACATGCCGAGGTAACCGGTGTTGTTGAAGAAGATCACGCCGCAGGCAGCGTCCGCCGCGACAGGCGTGCACAGCAGTGCGCCCACCACCACGTCGCTGCCGCGCGGCTCCAGCACGGTGGCGGCGCGCCAGGCGTCGTGCTCGGCCGCCAGCCGCGCACGCCGCTCGGCCATGCTGCCGCTGCCCAGATCTGGAAAGCCGGCGACGACCAGCCGCGTGGGCTCACCGCCGGTGTGGGAATCGATGACCTGGATGCGCTGCATCGGCTTCACCCGGTCGGCCGAAGGCACCCAGGCGCGCCCTTGCCGAAATGCGTTGCGTGTCGAGTCTGCATGCTTTCAGTAGCTGGCCAGTGGCGACAGCGTGGCGTTCTTGAAGGTCGAGACCGTCACCGGCGCCTTCTGCATGTTGCCCATCGCGTCGTACGCATAGGTTGCGGCCACGCCCTGGTAGCTGGCCTTGTGGATCTGTTCGCTGACCTTGAGCGAATCGGTCGACCCGGCCTTCTGCATCGCGTCGCCGATCAGCATGACCTGGTCGTAGTAGGCGGCGGCGTAAGCGTCCGGGTCCTGCTTGAAGCGGGCCTTGTACTTGGCCTTGAAGGCGGCCGCCGGGCTGCCTTCCTTGGCCATGGCGCCGGCCTGCGCGCAGAACACGGTGTCGTTCACCGCATCGCCGCCGATCTTGCCCATCTCGGGGCTGCACAGCGTGTCGCCGCCCAGCAGCTTGGCGTTGAAGGCCAGGCGCTTCATCTGCTGCGCCATAGGCGCGGCCTGTGGCGCATAGCCGCCGTAGAAGATGGCCTCGGGCTGCTTGCCTTTGAGGTTGGTCAGGATGGCGGAGAAATCGGTGGCCTTGTCGGTCGTGAACTCTTTGCCGACGATGGTCAGGCCCTGCTTGGTCGCCTCCTTGACGAACTCGTCGGCCACCCCCTGGCCAAACGCTGTGCGGTCGTCGATCACGCCGACCTTCTTGACCTTGAGCACCTGCGCGGCATAGACGGCCATGCTGGAGCCGATCTGGTTGTCGCTGGCGATGATGCGGAACAGGTTCTTGAACCCGCCCTGCGTCACCTTGGGGTTGGTGCCCACCGTGGACAGCACGACGTCGCCGCTGTCGTAGATGCGCGAGGCCGGGATCGCCACGCCCGAGCAATACGGCCCCATGACGTACTTGATGTTGCTGTCCACCATCTTCTGCGCCACGCTCACGCCCTGCTTGGGGTCGCACTGGTCGTCTTCGGAGGCGACCTCGAACTTCAGCGTCTTGCCGCCGACCACGATCTTCTTGGCATTGAGGTCTTCGGTGGCCAGGCGCACGCCGTTCTCGTTGTCCTTGCCGGCATAGGCATTGGGGCCGGACATCGGGCCGCTGTGGCCGATCTTGATGACCTGCTCCTGCGCGGCTGCGGGGCCGGCGAGCGCCAGCGCTGCAAGGGTTAGCAGCGTCGTCTGCGCGAGTTCGAGTTTCATGACAGTTCCTTCTGGATTTTGGACAGTTTCGCCTTGTGCCCGAGTTCGGGCTGAATGTCCAGTTGCAAAGTGCCTGCGGCGCGGCGGGCTTCAGACTCGCCGCGCGTGACGCGATCCAAGCTGCAGCAGCCTACTCGCCCACCGGACGCCAATCGGCTGGATACAGGCGCAGGAGCATCGTGCGCTCATCGGCAAGCAGGGGGAACATCCGGGGAGTGGGCGAGTGGTAAATGTTCGGCCGGCACTCTGCGGGGCGGCCGCACATCAGTGCCGTGGGGTCGGCGTTGTGTGGCATTCCGATGGCATGGCCGATTTCATGGGCAATGAGGTTGACCGCGACGTTCGGCAGGCTGAGGGGCGGCACGTTCGCCGACCGAATGCCCACAGCGCGCTTTCCCCTCTCGTCGAAAGGGCCCGCGTGGGAGACGAACGGCGCGTCGCCCAGGATGATCCGCAGATCACCGGGCAATTCCCTCAGCACCTGTGGAACGTTCGAGGCGCGCGCGGTCCGGTCAAGAAGCATGCGATATTGCTCCTGGAGTGCGGCGTCCGGCGGCGGTTGGATCAAGCGTTCCGCTTTGCCCAGTCGGAAGGCAGAGCCGACTTCCTGCAGCTGCTCGTTCCAGTAGGCAATGGCTTGGTCCACAAGTTCCAGCCGGGTGTCGGCAGGTGACGACGCGATCACCACCATGCCAGGGCTGCGCTGCCATGGCACGCCGAACTGGGCGTGTGCGGGCAAACCGGCCAAGAGCCCCACAACGAGGAGCAGCAAGATGGTGCGCATCCAGGACCCATGGAACGGTGCGACTGGAGGGTAGAGAGCGGTGGTCATGGTCAAAGGGCAAGTTCTGCGGTAGCCCCGCACGGCACCGAGCATTGTGGACACAGGTCGGCCGCCTGGCGTCATGCATCATGGGGATGGCGCTCCGCGCGGCCCGCCACGCTGGCGCGATCGGGCCGGCACGTTACACAGTGATTCGTGTGCCAGCCGGCAGTCTGATGACCGCCTACTGCGCAGCGGCGCCCGGGCTGCCCGCCAGCGCCTGCTCGATCGCCTGGATCAGCGCGTCGGGGTCCACGGGTTTGACCAAATGCTGGTCGAAGCCGACCTCGCGCGTGCGCTCTCGGTCGGCCGGCTGGCCCCAGCCGGACAGCGCCAGCACCTTCATGCCGCGGCCCCAATCGGTGGCGCGCAGCGCGCGGCAGGCGTCATAGCCGTTGAGCTGCGGCATGCCCAGGTCGAGCACCACCACGTCGGGCCGGCTGGCCTCGGCCTCGGCCAGACCCTGCACGCCGTCGTAGGCGGTGTCGACCACGTAGCCCGTCATGCGCAGCACCTCGGCCAACAGGTCGGCCGCGTCGCGGTTGTCGTCCACGACCAGCACGCGGGCGCCGGCCACGGGCTGAAGGCCCGCCGCCGGCAACGCGGCGACGGGGACCGCATGCGCGGCCAGCGGCAGCCGCACGGAGAACCGGCTGCCCAGGCCCCGGCCGGCGCTGTGCATGTGCACCGTGCCGCCGTGCAGCTCCGTCAGCCGCTGCACCAGTGACAGGCCGATGCCCAGGCCACCGCTGACGTATCCCGCCGCGTCAGCGCCCTGGTAGAACAGGTCGAACACGCGCGCTTGCTGATCAGTGCTGATGCCGATGCCCTGGTCCTGCACCGCCACCACGGCCTGCCCGGCCTCGCACACCAGCGAGACCTCGACGCCAGTGCCGGCAGCGGAATAGCGGGCCGCGTTGCTGAGCAGGTTCAGCAGCACCTGCACCAGCCGCACTTCGTCCCCCTCCACACGCACCGGCGCCTCGGGCATCTGCACGTCCAGCGCGTGGGCACCCTCGTCCAGCAGGGCCTGGGCGTTCTCCACGGCGGCGCGCACCACGTCCTGCAGCACCAGCGGCGCCATGCGCAGTTCGAGCTTGCCGCGCGTCATGCGGCTGACGTCCATCAGGTCGTCGATCATGCGCGCCAGGTGCGTCACCTGTCGCCCGATCACGCCGGCATGGCGCCGCTGCTGCGCCTCGTCCTGCCCGCCGCGGCGCAGCAGCTCGGCCGCACTGCGGATCGGCGCCAGCGGATTGCGCAGCTCGTGCGCCAGCGTGGCCAGGAACTCGTCCTTGCGGCGCGCCGCCTCCAGCAGCGCGGCCTGGTCGCGTTTGCGCTCGCTGATGTCCTGGAACAGGATGGCCACCTGCAGGCCGGCCGGCTCACCGATGGGCGAGGCGTACACGTCGAACCAGCGCCCCATCGCGTCCGAGCCATGCGTGAAGCGCACCGGCTGCTGCGTCAGCGCCACGCGGCCGTAGGTCTGGAACCAGAACTCCTCCAGCGTGGGCACCAGCTCGCGCGCGGTGCGGCCAGCCGGTTGCGCCAGCCCGGTCTGGCGTTCGAACACCTGGTTGGTCTCGATGAAGCGGTAGTCCACCGGCACGCCCTGCGTGTCCAGCAGGACCTCGACCACGCAGAAGCCCTGGTCGATGGACGCCAGCAGCCGCCTGTAGCGCTGGCTCGACTCGCGCAGCGCCTCCTCGGCCAGGCGCCGGTCGTGGATGTCGGTCACCGCGCCGGCAAAGCCCAGGAACTCGCCAGCCGGCCCCAGGCGCGGCTGGCCGGCGTCGATGACCCAAGTCCAGCGGCCATCGGGCCGGTGCACACGGTGCTCCAGCGAGAACGGGCGCTGCGCGGCCATCGCCTGTTGAAAGGCCTCGCGCGCTGGCTCCCGGTCCTGCGGATGCACCATCTCCAGCCAGCCCAAGCCCAGGCCCGCCGCCTCGGGCTGGCCGGTGAACAGCGTCCAGCCGCGCGACAGGAAAATGCACACGCCAGTGGCCTCGGTCGCCCACAACATGGCGGGTGTGGCATCGGCAAACACGCGCTGCTGCTGCTGGGCGGCGACATCGGCGGAGATGTCCAGCGTGATGCCATCGAACTGGGTGGGCAGCCCGTCTGCACCGAACACGGCCTTGCCGACCGCGTGGATCCACTTCAGCTCGCCGGCCGGGCCCACCGTGCGGTAGACCTCGTCGAATGGCGCGCCCTGCTCGATCGCCCTGGCGACCGACGCGCGCACGCGTTCGCGGTCGTCATCGTGCAGGCGCTCGAAGAACAGGTCGACGGTCGGCCGCGCATGCGGCGGCAGGTGGAAATGCGCCTTGGTGTTGTCGTTCCAGACCAGCTCGCCCAGCGGCAGCGGGTTCAGCCAGACGCCGACCCCGGCCGAGCGCACCGCCGCGTCGAGGCGGTCCAGGGCGGGCGGTGCGGGCGGGGGTGGCGGCATTGCCCGGGATTCTAGGCAAGGGTCGATCCACCACGCTAGAGACCACAGGCACAGGCCCCAGCGCTACATCGGCGCGCTTCTTTCCAACCCGGCGCGCACCTCCACCATCAGGCCCAACAGGCAGGGCGCCAGCTGCTCCACTACGCCGGGCATGGGGTCGGATGACGACAGGCTCACATTCACCACGTGGATCGCGCCGTCCACCCACAAGGGCGATGCCAGCGCCACCACTTCCGGCTGCCACGACGCCGCGCAGAACCCGTCGCGCTGGATGCTGGTGCGCGCCTCGTCGATCGCGAGCGCCACCTCGCCCCAGGCACGCCCTCTGCGGGCGCGAAAGATCTTCATCAGCATGCTGCGTCTGGGCTCTGGCGCGACGGCGAGGTAGGCCCGGCCCAGCGATGTCAGCTCCATGGGGACGCGCTGCCCCGACACCACGTGGCGCAGGGCCACGCGCCGCGCATAGCGGATGGATTCCAGGTAGACCATCTCGTCACGATCGGGCGCGGCCAGGCCCACGTTGATGCGCTTGCTCTCGGCCAACGCGCGCATCAAGGGTGCGGCGACGCTCAGCACTCTGGAGCCGGCCCGCATCGCATGCGCCAGGCTCAGCACGGCCGGTGCCAGGCGGTAGGCCCTGCGCGCCGTGTCCAACTGCAGCACACCCGTGCCGACCAGCGTCTGCGTCAACCGGCTCACGGTGGACTTGGACAAGCCCGTGCGCTCGGCCAGCTCGCCGTTGCCCAGCAGTTCGGAGCCAGGCCGGAAAGCGCGCAGCAGCTCGATGCCGCGCTCCAGCGAGCGGTTGGCCGGCGACTGGCCCGGCTTGTCGTTGGGCAATGGGGCGTGCGGGGTGTGTGGGGCGTTCATGAGGGGTCCGGCAGGCGCTGAAGGCACCGGCCCGGAGCCGCAGTATCAGGGATCTCAACGCATCCATCCAACCTTGAGACGTTCCACTCAGTGGAATTTGGCAGGTTACTTTCGCGGTCGATGTTCTTAAGCTCAGGGCACGGTGATCACACGCAGACACCGCCACCGCCCCGGCCATCCGCGCCCCAACCGACATGGAGACATCCACATGCGCCACCTGCCCTTCCAGCCCGTCCGCTGCTTTGCCCAATCCCTCGTCATCGGCGGCCTGCTCGCCGCCGGCATCGCCTGCGCCGACACCTTCCCGAGCAAGCCGGTGCGCATCGTCGTGCCGTTCTCGCCAGGCGGCGGCACCGACCTGATCGCCCGCACGCTGGGCCAGGAGATGTCCAAGGACCTGGGCCAGCCGGTGGTCATCGAGAACAAGCCCGGCGCCGGCACCATCATCGGCACCGACGCGGTGGCCAAGGCGCAGCCCGATGGCTACACCGTGGTCATGGCCAGCTTCGCGCATGCCGTCAACCCCAGCCTGCAACCCAAGCTGCCGTTCGACAACGCCAAGGCTTTTGCCCCGGTGATGCTGGTCGGCCGTGGCCCCAACGTGTTGGTGGTGCGCCCGGCCAGCCCCTTCAAGACCATGGCCGACGTGCTGGCCGCCGCCAAGGCCAGCCCTGGCAAGCTGACCTATGCCTCGCAAGGGGCCGGCACCTCGGCCCACCTGGCCGGCGAGATGTTCGACAACCTGGCCAAGGTGAAGACGACCCACATCCCCTACCGTGGCGCCGGCCCGGCGATGACGGATCTGATGGGCGGCCAGGTCGACATGTTCTTCGGCACCGCGGCCGCCGTCGCGCCGTTCGTGGACCGTGGCCAGCTGCGCGCCATCGCGGTCACCAGCGCCCAGCCTTCGACCGCGTTCAAGGGCATCCCCACGATCGCCGAAACGGTGCCCGGCTACGCGGTGGAGAGCTGGTACGGCCTGTACGCCCCGGCCAGTACGCCCAAGGACGTGATCGCCCGCCTGAACGCCGCCGCCCGCAAGGCCGCACGCGCACCGGACTTCACGCGCAAGGTCGAGCAGGAGGGCCTGAACATCAGCGCCGGCGACCCGGCCGAGCTCGATGCCTATGTGCGCAGCGAGGAAACCCGCTGGGCCCGCATCGTCAAGGAAAACGGCATCAAGGCCGACTAAGCGCTTGAAAGCTCTAACCCCTCAACACCAGGAGACCCACATGACCTACGAGCTCATCACCCTGCAGGTGCAAGACGGCATCGCCACGCTCACCCTGAACCGCCCCGACAAGCGCAACGCCATGAGCGACGACATGCGCACCGAGTTCGCCGACGCGCTGGAGCGCGTGGCCGCCGACAAGACCATCAAGGCCCTGGTGCTGACCGGCGCCGGCAAGGGCTTTTGCGCCGGTGGCGACATCAGCGGCATGCAAAAGCGCATGAACGCGCCGGCTGGCGACGTGGGCTTCAACGGCTGGCACCGCCAGCAGCGCGTGCACCATGTGCAGGCCCTGCTGCACACCATGCCCAAGCCGGTGATCGCCGCCGTCAACGGCGCGGCCTCGGGCCTGGGCGCCGACACCGCGCTGGCCTGCGACTTCATCATCGCCAGCGAGTGGGCCAGCTTCACCTGGTCGTACATCCACCGGGCCATCATTCCCGATGGCGGCGGCATGTACTTCCTGCCGCGCCGCGTGGGTTTGCCCAAGGCCAAGGAGTTGATCTTCACCGGCCGCGCGGTGAAGGTGGACGAAGCCCTCTCGCTCGGCATCGTCGACCGCAAGACCAGCGGCGAGACGCTGCTGGCGGACGCGCAGGCCTGGGCCGCCGAGCTGGGCAAGGGCTCGGCCACCGCACTGGCACTGACCAAGACCATCCTGAACCAGAGCTTCGAGCTGTCGTCGCACGACGTGTTCGCCCAGGGCAGCCAGGCCCAGGGCATTTGCTACACCAGCAGCGAGCACCGCGCCTCGGTGGAAGCTTTCCTGGCCAAGTCGGCCACCACCACGGCCGCCAAGGAGTGATCGCCATGACCACCATGAACCCCATCGCCCGCCTGCTGCAACCACGCAGCGTCGCCGTCATCGGCGCCTCTGCAGACGCCGGCAAGACGGCAGGCCGCCCCGTGTCCTACCTCGTCAAGCACGGCTTTGCGGGCGACATCTACCCCGTGAACCCCAAGGTCGACCGCATCGGCGAGCTGACCTGCTACCCCGACATCGCCTCGCTGCCGGGCGTGCCGGATGTGGGCATCGTGCTGCTGGGCGCCGAGCGTGCCCACCTGGCGGTGCGCGACCTGGCAGCGCGTGGCTGCGCCGCCGCCATCGTGCTGGCCAGCGGCTACACCGAGACCGGCGAAGACGGCGCGCGCCGCCAGAAGCAGCTGATCGAAGCTGCAGGCAGCATGCGCATCCTCGGCCCCAACACCATTGGCCTGGTGAACCTGACCGACAACATCGTGCTGTCGGCCACCGGTGCGCTGGAGATGGAGCACTTCCCCGTGGGCGGCATCGGCGTGGTGTCGCAGAGCGGCGGCATCCTGGGTGCCCTGCTGTCGCGTGCCGCAGCGCGCGGCGTGGGCCTGTCCAAGCTGATCTCCACCAGCAATGAAGTGGACCTGGAATTGGCCGACTTCATCGACCACCTGGCCGACGACGACGCCACCAAGGTCATCGCGCTGTATGTGGAAACCGTGCGCGACCCGGCCAAGTTCCGCAGCGCCTGCCTGAAGGCCGCGCGCAACGGCAAGCCGGTGGTGGCGTTCAAGATCGGCCGCTCCGAAGCCGGTGCCAAGGCGGCCGTGTCGCACACCGGCGCGCTGGCCGGCGCCGACCGCATGTACGACGCGCTGTTCCAGCAGGTCGGCGTGATCCGCGCGCAGACCTTCGGCGAGCTGCTGGACATCCCGGCCGCGCTGGCCACCGGCCGCAGGCTGCACGGCAAGCGCGTCGCCATCCTCACCTCCACCGGCGGCGCCGGCACCCTGGTGTCCGACGATCTCGGCATGGCCGGCTTCGACACGCCGGCGCCCGACGCCGCCACGGCCGAGGCCCTGCGCGCGCTGCAGACCGGCGACCACGCCGTGCTGGACCGCAACCCCATCGACGTGACGCTGGCCGGCCTGCAACCCGCGCTGCTGCGCGGCGCCATCAACGTGCTGCTCAAGAGCGACAGCTACGACGCGCTGACCATCATCGTGGGCTCGTCGAGTCTGGCCATGCCCGAACTGCTGGCCAGCGCCATCCAGGACTGCCTGCCGAATTCCGACAAGCCGGTCATCGCCTATGTGAGCCCGCACGCGCCCGAGGTCGGCGCCCTGCTGACGCAGCGCGGCGTGCCGGCCTTCCCGGCGGCCGAGAGCTGCACGGCGGCGCTGCGCGCGATGTTCCAGGTCGCACACCTGCAGCCCCAGGTTGAGGCCAGCGCGCCCGCTGCGCATGTCGCAGTCGATGACTTGCCATCGGGCTCGCTCGACGAGTACCAGGCCAAGCAACTCTTCACGCGCTTCGGCGTGCCCTGTGCGGGCGAGCGCATCGTCGCCACGCCGGCAGAGGCCGAAGCCGCAGCGCGCGAACTGGGCGGCCGCGTGGTGCTGAAGATCCTGTCGGCCGAGATCACGCACAAGAGCGACGTGGGCGGCGTGGCCGTGGGCCTGACGGCCGACAACGTCGGTGCGCGTTTGACGGCGATGGCGGCCGAAGTCGAAAGCAAGGCCGGTGTGCAGCCCAAGCGCTTCCTGGTGCAGGAGATGGTGGGCGGCGGCACCGAGCTGATCCTGGGCATGCACCGCGACGCGCTGGGCACGGCCATCCTGCTGGGCATGGGGGGCGTGACGGCCGAGCTGTTCAAGGACACCACCATGCGCCTGCTGCCGCCCGAAGGTGGCCTGTCGCGCGCCGATGCACTGGCCATGGCGCAGGAGCTCAAGACCTGGCCGCTGCTGGACGGCTTTCGCAGCCGGCCCAAGGCCGATGTCGAGGCGCTGGTCACGGCCATCGTGGCCTTCTCGCAGATGACGGCACAGCTGGGCGAGCGGCTGGTGGAGGCGGAGATCAACCCGGTGTTCGTGCTGCCCCAGGGACAAGGCGTGCGCGCGGCCGACGGCGTGGTCGTGCTGGCCTGATGACCCCATTCGCCGCCGCACGCGGTGGCGAAGAACACAACAGACAAGGAGACCACCAGATGCCAATTCCCTCACCCCATGATCTGTCCCGCCGCGCGCTGCTGCGGTGGCTGCCCGCGGGCGCCGCCTGCGCCGCCGCCCCCACTTGGGCACAGGCCGTTGCAGCCGGCGATCTGCCGGCGCCGGCCCTGGCCAGCTACCGCTTCATCGTCGGCTTCGGCGCCGGTGGCGTACCGGACGCCGCAGCGCGCCTGATCGCAGCGACGCTGTCCGAGCGCTGGAAGCTGCCCGCCATGGTCGAGAACAAGACCGGCGTAGGCGGCACGCTGGCGGCGCGGGCCGTGCTGGCCGCGCCGGCCGACGGCAGCACCCTGCTCAGCGTGTCGCCGGCGCATGCGACGGCACCGGCCGTGTTCCGCAACCCGGGCTACGACACGCTGCGCGACTTCGCCCCCGTCACGCTGATCGGCGACAGCCCGGCCCTGGTGGTGGTGCCCAAGGACCTGCCCGCCAAGACCCTCGCCGAGCTGGTGGCGCAGGCCAAGGCCAAGCCCGGCTCCGTCAGCTACTCGTCGGCAGGTGTGGGCAGCAGTTCGCACTTCGCCGCTGCGCTGTTCTGCCAGCAGGCGGGCATCGAGGCCGTGAACATTCCGTACAAGAGCGTGAGCGAAGCCATGACGGAGACCATTGCCGGCCGCGTGCAGTTCCACATCGCGCCCTACATCTCGGCGGTCGGCATGGTGAAGGACGGCCGGGTGCGCGCACTGGCGGCCACCAGCCCCCGGCGCATCGCCGAGATGCCCGACGTGCCCACCGTGGCCGAGGCCGGCGTGTCTGGCTACGAGTGGAGCTTCTGGTACGGCCTGCTGGTGTCCGCCAAGACCCCGGCGCCCGTGGTGGCGCAACTGCACAAGGACATCACCGCCATCCTGCGGCTGCCGCAGGTGAAAGCGCAGCTGAACACCATGGGCGTGACGGTCGCGGCCAGCACACCGGCCGAGTTCGGCAAGCTGATCGAGGCCGAGGTCGCCAAATACGCGCGCATCGCCAAGGCCGCCCAGATCACCCCCACTTGAGCGACACCATGCCCATGTTCGAACGCGCCGGCGCGCCGGCCATCCACTACACCGTTGACGGCACGCAGGGGCCCTGGCTCGTGCTGTCCCATTCGCTGGGTTGCGACGTCTCCATGTGGGACCGGCAGATGCCGGCTCTTACCGGCCGCTACCGTGTGCTGCGCTACGACACGCGCGGCCACGGGCGCAGCGGCGCGGGCACTGCGCCCTACACGCTGGCGCAACTGGCCGACGATGCGGCGCAACTGATGGACCATCTGGGCATCGATGCGGCCACCTGGGTCGGCTTCTCGATGGGCGGCATGATCGGCCAGACCTTTGCGCTGCAGTACCCGCAGCGCGTGCAGGCCCTGGTGCTGGCCGACACCACCAGCCAGCACGGCGCCACGCCGCAGTCGGTGTGGGACGAGCGCATCCGCGTCGCCCGTGAGCAAGGCATCGCGCCCTTGGTGCAGCCGGCGATTGGCCGCTGGTTCACGGCCAGCTTTCGCGCCAGCGAACCCGATGCCGTGGCGGCGGTGGCGCAGGTGATCGCCTCCACCAGCGTCGAGGGCTGGACGGGCGCCTGCGCGGCCATCGCCTCCGTGCACACCACCGAAGAACTGCACCGCATCGCATGCCCGGCGCTGGTGATCGTGGGCGAGCACGACATCGGCACGCCGTTGGCTGCGGCGCTGGAGCTGCACCGCCACCTGCCCCAGTCCACCCTGGCCGTGATCGCCGACGCGGCGCACATGACCTGCATCGAGCAGCCAGAGCGCTTCAACCGCGTGCTGCGCCTGTTCCTGGACAGCACCGTGGGTGCACCGCCTACCGCCACCTGAACCTGGAGACAACATGACCCGACACGCCTTCATCTGCGACGCCGTGCGCACCCCCTTCGGCCGCTACGGCGGCAGCCTGTCGTCGGTGCGCGCCGACGACCTGGGCGCCGTGCCGCTCAAAGCCCTGATGGCCCGCCATCCGAACCTGGACTGGGAGGCCGTGGCGGACATCATTTACGGCTGCGCCAACCAGGCAGGCGAGGACAACCGCAACGTGGCCCGCATGTCGGCGCTGCTGGCCGGCCTGCCCGTGGGCCTGCCGGGCGGCACCGTCAACCGGCTGTGCGGCTCGGGCCTGGACGCGCTGGGCACGGCCGCGCGCGCCATCAAGTCGGGTGAAGCCAGCCTGATGCTGGCCGGCGGCGTGGAGAGCATGAGCCGCGCGCCCTTCGTGATGGGCAAGGCCGACAGCGCGTTCTCGCGCGCGGCGAAGATCGAGGACACCACCATCGGCTGGCGCCTCGTCAACCCGAAGATGAAGGCCTTGCACGGCGTGGACAGCATGCCCGAGACGGCCGAGAACGTGGCCACCGAGTTCAGCATCTCGCGCGCCGACCAGGACCGCATGGCCCTGGCCTCGCAGCGCAAGGCGGTGGCGGCGCAGCAGCGCGGCTTCTTCGACGCGGAGATCGTGCCCGTCACCGTGCCGCAGAAGAAGGGCGACCCGCTGGTGGTGGCGCGCGACGAGCATCCGCGCGAGACCAGCCTGGAGGCGCTGGCCAAACTCAAGGGCGTGGTGCGGCCCGACGGCACGGTGACAGCAGGCAACGCATCCGGCGTCAACGATGGCGCCTGCGCGCTGCTGCTGGCCGACGAGGCAAGCGCCACGCGCCACGGCCTCACGCCGCGCGCCCGCGTGGTCGCCATGGCCACGGCCGGCGTGCCGCCGCGCATCATGGGCATGGGCCCGGCACCCGCCACGCGCAAGGTGCTGGCACTTGCCGGCCTGACGCTGGCGCAGCTGGACGTGATCGAACTCAACGAAGCCTTCGCGGCGCAGGGCCTGGCCGTGCTGCGCGACCTGGGCCTGGCGGACGACGACGCCCGCGTCAACCCCAATGGCGGCGCCATCGCACTGGGCCACCCGCTGGGCGCCTCCGGCGCACGGCTGGCCACCACGGCCGTGAACCAATTGCACGCCAGCGGCGGGCGCTATGCGCTGGCCACCATGTGCATCGGCGTGGGCCAGGGCATTGCCGTGGTGCTGGAGCGGGTATGAACCGCACCGCCACATCCCGCCGCAGCGCCCTGCTCGGCGCCTTGTTCGCCGGCCTGGCTTGCCAGGCTGCCGCGCCCGTTGCCGCGCAGACCTTCCCCAGCAAACCCATCCGCCTGATCGTGCCCTTCCCGGCCGGCGGCGGCACCGACGCCATGGCACGTGCGCTGGGTGATGCGTTGACGCGCGATCTCGGCCAACCCGTGATCGTGGACAACAAATCCGGCGCCGGCACCGTGATCGGCAACGACGCGGCGGCCAAGAGCCCGCCCGACGGCCACACGCTGCTGCTGAACACCAGCGCGATCGCCATCGTGCCCAGCCTGCACCCCAAGCTACCCTACCCGGCCGAGACCGCATTCGCAGCCGTCATGCTGCTGGGCCGCGCGCCCAACGTGGCCGTGGTGCGCGCCGACAGCCCGCTCAAATCGGCTGCAGACTTCGTGGCCCAGGCACGCGCCCGGCCCGGCCAGATGGCCTATGGATCGGCCGGCAACGGCACCTCGACCCACCTGGCGGCCGAGCTGCTCAAGAGCACGGCCAAGCTGTTCGTGACCCACGTGCCGTATCGCGGCGCAGCGCCGGTGATCAACGACGTGATCGCCGGGCAGCTCGACCTGGCCTTCGGCACGCTGCCCAGCGTGGCGCCGATGCTCGCAGGTGGCAAGCTGCGCGCGTTGGCCGTGACGAGTGCCAAGCGCTCGCCCCTGCTGCCCGATGTGCCGACCTTCGCCGAGGCCGGTATCAAGGGCTATGAGGCCGATGTCTGGTACGGCGTGTTCGTACCCGGTGCGACACCGCCGGCCATCGTCGAGCAAGTGCACGCCGCCCTGCGGCGCGCCGCCCAGACCGACAGCTTCCAGCGCCGCGCCGCAGCCGAAGGGCTGGCGCTGACGTTGGACTCCCCGCAGGAAACAACCCGCATCGTGCGGGCGGAGGAAGCCAAATGGCGCCAGGTGATCAAGGCCCAGTCCATCAAGATGGAATGAGCGCCCGCCCGGCCGGGCCGCAGCTCGCCCGCCCCGCAGCCGAAGGCGAAGCGGGCTGCGTGACCGCCGCGCTCGAACGGCTGGCGCAGCGTCACGTGGTGGACAGCCACGGCGGCCGCGTCGTCTGGCATGTGCTGGGCGAAGGCCGGCCGCTGGTGCTGCTGCACGGTGGCCACGGCAGCTGGCTGCATTGGGCGCGCAACATCGAGGCGCTGGCCGTACACCGCAGGGTCTGCGTGCCCGACATGCCGGGCTACGGCGACTCCGACGCCACGGCCGAGTCCACGCTGGCCGCCCTGGTGCAACGCCTGAGCGGCAGCCTGGACACGCTGCTGGGCAGCAGCACCGCGATCGACCTGACCGGCTTCTCGTTCGGCGGCCTGGTGGCGGCCCACCTGGCCGCCCCGCGCGGCCACGTCGACCGGCTGGCCCTGCTGGGGCCGGGCGGCCACGGCGGGCCACGACGCCCCAGAGCGGAGCTGGTGAGCTGGCGCGCCGCCGCGCAGTCGGGCGACGCCGCAGCGCTGCAGAAGGCCATGCGGCACAACCTGCTGGCCCACATGCTGCACGCCGAAGCCAGTGCCGACGCGCTGGCCCTGCAGATCCACACCGACGCCTGCCTGCGCACCCGCTTTCGCAGCAAGCCCATCTCGCGCGCTGGCGGCCTGCAGCCGCTGCTGCCGCAAGCGGCCCAGGCCCTGCTGCTGGCCTGGGGCGCGCACGACGTGACCGCCACGCCGGAGCAGCTGGCCCCGGCGCTGGCCGCCTGCCATCCCCGCAGCCGCACCGCCATCGTTCCCGGCGCCGGCCATTGGGTGCAGTACGAGGCCGCACCCACCATCAACGCCCTGCTGGCCGACTGGCTGGCGCACTCGCTGGCCGCACCCAGCACCCCCTGAAGGAGACCCCACCATGTACGCCACCGAAGTGTTCGGCCAATACGCCCAGGACTACCACCACACCGCGCTGCAGGGCGAGGTGATCCACCACGCCAAGCGCGCCGTGATCGACTGGTACGCATCGTTGTTCCCCGGCCTCGCGGCCAACCCGCTGGCGCAGCTGGAGCAGGTGCTGGCCGAAGACCTGGACCACGGCCGCGCGCGCCTGGGCAACGGCCGCTGCGCCACGGCCCGCGCCGCTGCGCTGTACAACGGCACGGCCGCCCACGCGGCCGAGGTGGACGACAGCTTTCGCGACGCGATGTACCACCCCGGCGCGGCCACCATCGCCGCAGCCCTGGCCGCCAGCCAGGATGCGGGCGCCAGCGGGCTGGATTTCCTGCGCGCGCTGGTGCTGGGCTACGAGGTGTCCACCCGCATCGGCGTGGTGATGGGCCGGCCGCACTACCAGTACTGGCACAACACCGGCACGGTGGGCACCTTCGGCGCGGCGGCGGCAGCCGGCGGTGTGCTGCAACTGGGCGCCCAGCCCTTCGCCCATGCGCTGGCCACCGCGGCCACATTCGCCGCCGGGCTGCAGCAGGCCTTCCGCATGGACTCCATGTCCAAGCCCTTGCACGCCGGCCGCGCGGCCGAGGCCGGCTTGTTCGCCGCACAGATGGCCGCACGCGGCGTGACCGGCTCGCTCGACGTGCTGGACGGCGCGGCCGGCCTGGGCCAGGCCATGAGCGACGGGCCGGACTGGTCGCAGGCCGGCGCCACGCTGGGCCGCGACTTCCACATCACGCGGCTGACTTTCAAGAACCACATCGGCTGCGGCCACACCTTCGCGGCCATCGATGGCGCGCTGGCGCTGCGCGAGCAGCACGGCCTGCAGGCCGACGACATCGCCCACGTGCAGGTGGACACGTACAAGCCCGCGCTGGACATCGCCTGCTACGAGAAGCCGGCCACCGCCAACGAGGCCCGCTTCAGCCTGCGCTACGTGGTGGCCACGGCGCTGACGCACGGCAGCGTGCGGCTGGCGGCCTACGAGCCGGCGCAGCTGGGCGATGTGCGCGTGCGCGACCTCATGACGCGCATCGACGTGCGCGTGGACCCCGAAATCGACGCGGCCTTCCCCGGGCGCCGGGCAGCCCGCGTGGAGATCACCCTGCGCAGCGGCGCGAAGCTGGTGCATCTGCAACCCGACCGCAAGGGCGACCCGGAACTGCCGCTGTCGGATGCGGAGCTGGAGAACAAATTTCTGGAGCTGTCGGGACCGGTGATCGGCGCTGCACGCGCAAAGGACATGCTGGCGACGCTGTGGTCGCTGGAGCGAGCGGCGACCCTGCCAGGGGCACATGTGTCGATCTAGGCGGGCAGCAAGTTGACGCGCCAGCACCGCCCGGCCGTGTCGCCATTGGAGCGGCGCGCCGGTTTTTCCTGCGCCGCATCTGCGGCTGCAGGGCCACGGACGAAGTGTCCAATTTTCAAAGATGCTGCATTGCGATTGAATGCACAGCACACGCCGCTATCGGCTCACACACCAGAACAACAACGATGGACTCCCTGTTACTTGCCCGCATTCAGTTCGGCTTCACGATCTCATTCCACATCGTCTTCCCAGCACTGACGATCGGACTTGCAAGCTACCTCGCCGTTCTGGAGGGTCTGTGGTTGCGCACTGGCCGCAAGGCGTACATCGACCTCTACCAGTTCTGGATCAAGGTGTTCGCAGTTGCCTTTGGCATGGGGGTCGTATCAGGGCTGGTCATGGCCTACCAGTTCGGCACCAACTGGAGCAACTTCTCTCGATTCGCGGGCGGCGTCACCGGCCCGCTTCTCGCCTACGAAGTGCTGACCGCGTTCTTTCTGGAGGCCGGCTTTCTCGGCGTGATGCTGTTCGGCCGCGACAGAGTCGGGCCCAGGCTGCACTTCGTCGCCACGCTGGCTGTTGCGTTGGGAACGCTCATCTCTGCCACCTGGATCCTGGCATCCAACAGCTGGATGCACACACCGCAAGGCCATGAAATCATCGATGGCCGCGTGGTGCCGGTGGATTGGATGCGTGTGATCTTCAATCCGTCCTTCCCCTACCGATTGGCGCACACGGTGGTAGCCTCCTACATCGCAACGGCCCTGATGGTCGCCGGCGCGGGCGCGTGGCATTTGCTGCGAGGCCGCGACAACACACGCAATCGCACCATGTTGTCGATGGCCCTCTGGATGCTCCTGGCAGCCGCCCCCATTCAAGCGGTCATCGGCGATCAACATGGCTTGAACACACTCGAATATCAACCGGCCAAGCTGGCCGCGATCGAGGGGCACTGGGAACATGGCGCAGAAGGCGAAGGCGTCCCCTTGATCCTCTTCGGCCTGCCGGACATGGCGGCCGAAGTCACGCGGTACGCCATTGAAATTCCACGCGCCGGCAGCTTGCTGCTGACCCACAGTTGGGATGGAAAGATCCCCGCGCTCAAGGATTTCGCGCCGCAAGACCGGCCCAACGCGACCATCGTGTTCTGGACGTTCCGCGTCATGGTCGGCCTGGGCTTGCTGATGATTGCGCTGGCCTTCTGGGGCCTGTGGCTCAGGCGACATCAGCGTCTCTTTGCGCAGCGCGGGTTCCTGCGCTGTGCGGTTGCACTTTCACCTGCAGGCCTGGTCGCCATCCTCGCCGGCTGGTACACCACGGAGATCGGGCGCCAGCCTTGGATCATTCAGGGCCTGATGCGCACGGCGGATGCCGCGTCACCGCAGCATTCGGCATCGCAGGTCGGCTTCACTTTGGCCTTGTTCGTGCTGGTGTACTTTGTGGTCTTCGGCGTTGGCACGGCCTACGGGCTGCGCATCATCGCCAAGGGGCCGTCGTCGGACGACGGCGAGCCGCCGGTGCACGGGGGGCCGGGCGAGCCGCGCCAGCCGATGCGTCCGCTGTCTGCGGCACCAGACAGTTTCGATGCGCAAGGCGATCGTCTAGTGTCCTGTCGCAGAAATACGCTTCGCGATTTTCTCGACCTTCTTCAAGATCGAGTCCGCCGTAGCCACCCACTGGAAAGGCGAGGCATCCGCGTTGTAGCGCTGCACGAATAGC
>NZ_JBWMBB010000018.1:0-112437 GCF_056521305.1 Rhodoferax sp. RT4P68 | reverse complement strand
CGTCCACGATCACGCTGAAACAGCGTCCACGATCAGTTTGAAACGGTGTCCACGATCACGCTGAAATCCCGTCCACGATCAGACTGAAATGCCGTCCACGATGGGCTGAAATACGCACTCGGCCCATGCGGACCGGCTCTATGACTACAAGCCGGTCAGCAAATGGAACCTGGAGCCGACCCAGGGCCTGACGGATGACTTCCTGCGGTGGGCCTGGCCGCAGCTGGAGCGCCAGGACCGCGTGCGCCCTGGCGCCCCGATCGACTGGAAGCCGGTGTCGCGCTTCGAGGAGCAAGGCGGGCGGCGGGTGCTGCGTTACTTGTCGGCCGATCCGGCGTCGCACGCCTCCTGCGTGGCGTGCCACAACGCGTATGAGAAGACCCAGGCTGTGCGGGCTCTGAGGGTTGCCGATGGCGCCCAGGGCGAACGGCAGTTTGCCTTACACCAGCTGATGGGCGCCTTGTCGGTCACGATTCCGCTGGACAGATCCGAGGCGATCGCGGGCAACGAGATCACCCAGGCGACGGTTTTTTTCTTTGCCATTCTGTTGTCCAGTTTCCTCGCGCTGATCTGGTTCAGCTGGCGGCTGCGCCAGCGCGACCACAGCCTGCTGCAGACCACTCAGCAGTTGGCCAGCACGGAGGTGCAGGCGCGCACCGCGCAGGCGCAGTTGTCCGCCCAGCACGGGGTGGAGCAGGAATTCTCCGAGCTGCAAAGCTACATGCGCGGCATCGACCAGCATGCCCTGGTGTCGGTTACCGACCGCGGCGGCCGCATCCTGCAGGTCAATGACAAGTTCGTGCAGATCAGCGGCCATGCGCGCGAGACCTTGCTCGGCAAGGACCACCGCATCGTCAACTCCGGCGCCCACGGGCCGGCCTTCTTTGGCCGCATGTGGGAGACGATTGCGCGCGGCGAGATCTGGCGTGACGTGATCTGCAACCGCTCCAAGGAAGATGCGCTGTACTGGGTGGATGCGGCCATCGTGCCGCTGAAGGACGCGGCTGGTCAGGTGGTGCGCTACATCGCGGTCTGCGTCGACGTGACCGAACAGCGCCGGCACGAGGACACGCTGCACTACCAGGCCACGCATGACGGTCTGACCGACCTGCCCAACCGCGTGTTGCTGCTGGACCGCGTGGGCCAGGCCATCGTGCGGGCCACGCGCGAGCGCGCCAGCGTGGTGCTGTACTTCATCGATCTGGACAAGTTCAAGCAGATCAATGACAGCCTGGGCCACAGCGCCGGCGACAAAGTGCTGTGCGAGATGGCGCGCCGGCTGGTGGCCCTGGCCCGGTCCGGCGACACCGTGGCCCGGCTGGGCGGCGACGAATTCATCATGGCCTGCGAGGGCCTGCAATCGGGCGACGTGGCGGCCATGGGCGCGCGCATCCTGGCTGCGTTGAACGCGCCGGTGCACCTGGGCGGCGACCCCCACACGCTGGGCGGCAGCGTGGGCGTGGCCATCTTCCCCGAGCACGGCGCGGACACCGAGACGCTGCTCAAGCGCGCCGACATCGCCATGTACCAGGCCAAGGCCCGCGGCGGTTCGGAGCTGAGCCTGTTCTCGCCCGAAATGCAGCTGGCCATCGACGTGCGTGTGCAGATGGAATCGCGCCTGCGCGAAGGCATCGCGCGTGAGGAGCTGGTGCTGCACTTTCAGCCGCAGGTCGATCTGCAGACGGGCGCGCTGGTCAGCCTGGAGGCGCTGTTGCGCTGGGACTCGCCACACTACGGCTTCCTGATGCCGGGGCAGTTCATCGGGCTGGCCGAAGAGTCCAAGCTGATCGACGCGCTGAACGCCTTCGTGCTGGATGCCGCCTGCCGGCAGATGCAGCGCTGGCAGCTGCAGGGCTTCGGCTGGATCCGCATGGCGGTCAACCTGGCGGCCACCAAGTTCTCGGACCCGAGCTTCAAGGCCGAGCTGCGCCAGGCGATGCAGCGCTACGGCATTCCACAGGGCTACCTGGAGCTGGAGGTAACCGAGAGCCTGTCTATGCGCGACCCAAACGCAGCGCTGGAGCTGATGCGCGAGCTCAAGAGCGAGGGCATTCTGCTGGCGATCGACGACTTTGGCACCGGCTACTCCAACCTGGGCTATCTCAAGCGCTTCCCGGCGGACCGGCTGAAGGTCGACCAGTCGTTCGTGCGCGGGCTGATGAAGAACCCGCAGGACCGGGCCATCGTCGCCGCCGTGATCCAGCTGGCGCACAACCTGGACATGCGGGCCATCGCCGAGGGGGTGGAGAGCGAGGAGGAGGCGATCTTGCTGTACTCACTGGGCGTGGACGAGATCCAGGGTTACTGGATGGCGCGGCCGCAGCCGGCCGAGCAGGTGCAACTGCTGTTCACCCAGTCGACGCTGCTCGACCCGTCCACCTTCATGCAGCACGACGCACTCCCGGTGGTGCTGCTGGTGGAAGACGACGAGGTCGCGCTGTCCATCATGGAGAACCTGCTCGTCTCCTTCGGTGTGAAGGTCGTGAGTGCCTCCAGCGCCGAGCAGGCGATCGAGCTGTTCCACAAGTTCTCGTACGCAGTGGCCATCATCGACCACTGGTTGCCGGGTGCCAACGGCATCCACCTGCTGCGCCAGATCAAGAAGCTGATGCCGCGCACGGTGCGCGTGTTGGTGACCGCCAGCAACGATCCACAAGTGATGCGCGATGCGATCAACATCGGCGGCGCGGCCCATTTCCTGGCCAAACCGATCGACCCGGACGCGGTGCGCGACGTGATCCTGAACGCCTGCTGGAGCACGCTCGCGCGGCACACGACATTCCGGCCATCGACCCATTGACCCGTGGGCGGATGGCGCCGGTGGCTTGAACGCGCTGGCCACTGGCCCGGGCGAGGGCAGGTTCAGGGCCTGGCTGGTGCAGGCCCTGGCGCCGTTTCGCGCTCCAGCTGCGTCAGCCAGGCGAGGGCGGCGCCGGCACTCGGGCCGCACATCTCGGCCGAGGGCGAAAGGCCGGCGCACACGGCTGGTCGGTCCGGGTGGTCGAAGATGCGGCAGCGTTGATCAGCATCGAGTTGCACGCAGCGCATGCCGGCCGGCTTGCCCAGCGGCATGCCGGGAATCGGCGAACTGATTGAAGGGGCGATGCAGCACGCGCCGCAGCCGCTGCGGCAAGAGGGCGGTGCGTACAGGCTCATGCGGGGATTGGAGCATGGTGCCAGCGCCGCCCACGGGGCGCCGGTAGAATGTACAGATTACGGAGATTTGTACAATGCAGACCTTGCCCCTGAGTGAATTCCGCGCAAACGCCTCGGCCATGCTCGATTTGGTCGAGAAGGGCGAGACGGTGCGCATCCTTCGCCATGGCAAGCCAGTGGCCGACCTGGTGCCGGTGCAGGCCGACCCCAAGTCCGTCCCGCACTGGAAGCAGCCGATCACGCCGCGCAAAGTGGTGCGGCCCGACGGCAAGACGATCGCCCAGCTCATCATCGACGAGCGCGAGCAGGCGAGGTATTGATGAAGGTGTTGTTCGATACCTCGGCCATCGCCAAGCGTTACCGCGACGAGCAGGGCCACGACGAGGTGCAGCACTGGCTCGCGCGTGCCGACGGTGTGGTGATGGCTGCCCATACGCGGGTGGAGGTGGCCTCCAGCCTGTGCCGCGACCTGCACGACGGCGTGACGACGCGCGCCGATTTCGATGCCGATCTGGCGATCGTGGCGCGGGACTTTGACGGCTTCGAGATCATGCGGCTGGACGAGCGCATCGAGGCGCTGTCCATTGAGGCCATGGCCGCTTCGCGTTTGCGTGCCATGGACGCGCTGCACATCGCGACGGCCCAGGCCGCGCGCGTGGACATGTTCGTCACCGCCGACAAGCGCCAGGCCCAGGCCGCACAGGCTCTGGCCATTCCTACCTTTCTCGTTCAGGCTGTCTGATGAGCCCCTATACCTATCCCCAAGAATTCGACGTCATCGTCGTCGGCGGCGGTCATGCCGGAACCGAGGCGGCGCTGGCCGCCGCCCGCATGGGCTGCACCACGCTGCTGCTGACGCACAACATCGAGACGCTGGGGCAGATGAGCTGCAACCCCTCGATCGGCGGCATCGGCAAGGGCCACCTGGTCAAAGAGGTGGACGCGCTGGGCGGTGCCATGGCGCTGGCCACGGACGAAGGTGGCATCCAGTTCCGCATCCTCAACTCGAGCAAGGGCCCGGCCGTGCGCGCCACGCGTGCCCAGGCCGACCGCGTGCTCTACAAGGCCGCGATCCGCCGCATGCTGGAGAACCAGCCCAACCTGTGGCTGTTCCAGCAGGCGGTGGACGACCTGATGGTGGAGGGGGACCGCGTGGTCGGTGCCGTCACGCAAGTCGGCATCCGCTTTCGCAGCCGCACCGTGGTGCTGACGGCCGGCACCTTCCTGGACGGCAAGATCCACGTCGGTCTCAACAACTACGCGGCCGGGCGAGCGGGCGATCCGCCGGCGGTCAGCCTGAGTGCGCGGCTTAAGGAACTGAAGCTGCCGCAGGGCCGCCTCAAGACCGGCACGCCGCCACGGTTGGACGGCCGCAGCATCGATTATTCGAAGTGTGCCGAGCAGCCCGGCGACGGCATGCCCGGCGGCGAGCGCGATGTGCTGCCGGTGTTCAGCTTCATGGGCAACCCCGGCATGCACCCACGCCAGATGTCGTGCTGGACGACGCACACGAATGCACGCACGCACGACATCATCCGCTCCGGCTTCGACCGCAGCCCCATGTTCACCGGCAAGATCGAAGGCGTGGGGCCGCGCTACTGCCCCAGCGTGGAAGACAAGATCAACCGCTTCGCCGACAAGGACAGCCACCAGATCTTCCTGGAGCCGGAGGGTTTGAGCACGCACGAGGTCTACCCGAACGGCATCTCCACCAGCCTGCCGTTCGACATTCAATACGAACTGGTGCGGTCCATGGCCGGCCTGGAGAACGCCCACATCCTGCGGCCGGGCTACGCCATCGAGTACGACTACTTCGATCCGCGCGCGCTCAAGAGCAGCTTTGAGACCCAGTCCATCGGCGGCCTGTTCTTTGCCGGCCAGATCAACGGCACGACGGGTTACGAAGAAGCTGCCGCGCAGGGCTTGTTCGCTGGCGCCAATGCGGCGCTGCAATGCCTGGGCCGCGATGCCTGGCTGCCGGGGCGCGACCAGGCCTACCTGGGCGTGCTGGTGGACGATCTCATCACGCAGGGCGTCAGTGAGCCCTACCGCATGTTCACTAGCCGGGCAGAATTTCGCCTGCAGCTGCGTGAAGACAACGCCGACATGCGGCTGACCGAAGTGGGCCGCGAAATGGGCTTGGTGGACGACGCACGGTGGGAGGCATTCAGCCGCAAGCGCGATGCTGTTTCACGTGAAACAGAGCGGCTGCGTTCGCTGTGGATCAGCCCGCGCAACCTGGCTGCAGCCGAGTCCGAGCGTGTCCTGGGCAAGACGATCGAGCATGAATACAGCCTGGCCGACTTGCTGCGCCGGCCGGGCATTCGCTATGCATCGCTGATGTCGCTGGATGGCGGGCGCTTCGCGCAGGACCAGGTGCTTGCAGACGAGGTGGTGGAGCAGATCGAAATCGCGGCGAAGTATTCCGGTTACATCGATCGGCAGAAGGATGAGGTCGAGCGCGCGGCGCACTTCGAGGACATGCGGCTGCCGCCAAACTTCGACTACATGGCCGTGCCGGCCCTGTCGATCGAAGTACGGCAAAAGCTGCAGAAGCAGCGACCGGACACGCTGGGCCAGGCCTCACGCATTTCTGGTGTGACACCGGCCGCCGTGTCGCTGTTGCTCGTGCATTTGAAGAAGCGCGGCCGCGCCATCAGCGCGTGAAGCCCCGGCTGCTGCAAGCCGCGCAGGCGCTGGGGGTCACTTTGGCCGATGCCGAGGCCGACGCGCTGATCGACTACCTCGGCCTGATCGCCAAGTGGAACAAGGTCTACAACCTCACAGCCGTGCGCGATCCGGAGCAGATGCTGACCCAACACGTGGTCGATTGCCTGGCGGCTGTGCCGACCCTGCGGCGGGCGCTGGCAGATCAGGGCGGCAGCACGCAGGCCCTGCTGGATGTCGGCGCCGGCGCTGGCTTACCCGGCGTCGTGTTTGCAATCCTCCATCCACAGTTGCGCGTGCACTGCGTCGACACGGTCGCGAAGAAGGCAGCCTTTGTGCAGCAAGTCGCGGCGGAGCTGGGGCTAGCCAATCTGCGCGGGCTGCACGCGCGCGTGGAGAACCTGACCGAGCGCTATGACATCGTCTGCAGCCGCGCGTTTGCCTCGCTGGCCGACTTCACCGGTTGGTCCAGAGGCGCATTGAAGCCGACCGGCGTCTGGCTCGCCATGAAGGGCAAGCCGCCCACCGACGAGATCGCAGCGCTGCCGCCGTCCGTGGAAGTGTTTCACGTGGAACATCTGCAGGCGCCAGGCCTGAACGCTGAGCGCTGCATTGTCTGGATGCGCGTCGCCGCCGCTTAAACTCGCCCCCTGCTTTGAGGAGTTTCCCGTGTTCGGCATTGCTGACTACGGCGCATTTGTCGCCGCCATCGTCGTCTTCCTGTTGATCCCCGGGCCGGGAAATCTCGCGCTGATTACTTCCACCAGCAAGGGTGGCATCCGCGGTGGTCTGGCGGCCACGGCCGGGGTGATCGTTGGTGATCAGGTGTTGATGTGGCTGGCCGTGGCCGGCGTGGCCGCCGTGCTGGCCGCCAACCCTCGTCTGTTCTCGGCGGTGCAGTGGCTGGGCGCGGCCTACCTGGCTTGGCTGGGTGTGCGCATGCTGTTGGCCAAGCCGGGCGCTGCGCCGGTGCTGAACATCCAGCCCCGCCACTATCTGCGCCAGAGCTTCTTCATCACCCTGCTGAACCCCAAGGCCGTCGTGTTCTACATGGCGTTCTTCCCGCTGTTTGTCGACCCGGCGCTGCACCGGGGTCTGCCCACCTTCGCGGCCATGGCAGTGACGATTGCGTTGCTGACGCTGGCCTACGGCCTGGCCGTGGTGCTGTTGACGCATTTCCTGGCCGAGCGGCTGCGCGCAGACCGGCGCATCGCCATCTGGCTGGAAAAGCTGGCCGGCGTGGTTCTCGTGGGCTTCGGCATCAAGCTGGCCACCCAGTAAACAAGAAAGATCCATGGCCAAAGTTTTCTGCATCGCCAACCAGAAGGGCGGGGTGGGCAAGACCACCACCAGCGTCAACCTGGCCGCCGGGCTGGTGAAGGCAGGGCAGCGCGTGTTGCTCGTCGATCTGGACCCTCAAGGCAATGCCACCATGGGGTCGGGCGTCGACAAGCGTCAGCTGGAGCTGTCGGTCTACGACGTGCTACTCGAATCGGCTTCCGTCGCCGAAACGCGCGTCGCCTCTGAAAAGAGCGGCTACGACGTGCTTGGCGCCAGCCGCGAGCTGGCTGGTGCCGAGGTCGAGATGGTCAGCGTCGAGCGCCGTGAGCGCCGGCTCAAACAGGCGCTCGAGCCGGTGCAGGGCGACTATGACTTCGTGTTGATCGATTGCCCGCCCTCGCTGTCGATGCTCACGTTGAACGGCCTGTGCGCTGCCCACGGCGTCATCGTGCCGATGCAGTGCGAGTATTTCGCGCTGGAAGGGCTGACCGATCTGGTCAACACCATCAAGCAGGTGCACGCCAATCTGAACAAGGATCTGAAGATCATCGGCCTCTTGCGCGTCATGTTCGACCCGCGCATCACGCTGCAGCAGCAGGTGAGCGAGCAGCTCAAGGCGCACTTCGGCGACAAGGTGTTCAACACCGTCATCCCGCGCAACGTGCGCCTGGCCGAGGCGCCCAGCTACGGCCTGCCCGGCGTGGTGTTCGACCCCTCGGCACGCGGCAGTCAGGCGTATCTGGAATTCGCGCGCGAAATGGTCGCGCGCGGCTAGCCATGCCCCCCGCCGCACCTGTGGTGCTCACACTTCCCGGCTGGCAAAACTCCGGCCCCGACCACTGGCAAAGCCTGTGGGAACAGCGCTTCGGCGACCAGCGCGTCGAGCAGCATGACTGGATGCGGCCGCTGCGCGGCGATTGGATCGCACGGCTCGACGAGGTGCTGCTGGCCCAACCGGCGGGCGTGCCCGTGCTGCTGGCTGCCCACAGCCTGGGGTGCATCGCGGTGCCGGCCTGGGCAGCGCACAGCCGCCACACGGCGCACGTGCACGGCGCCCTGCTGGTTGCGCCGCCCGATGTCGAGCGCGACGACTTGCGCGCGCAGCTGCCGACCTGGGCCCCCATTGAGCGCCAGCGCCTGCCGTTCCCCAGTCTGCTGGCCGGCAGCCGCGACGACCCCTATTGCAGCTTCGACAAGGCCCAGTCACTGGCGGCCTCCTGGGGGGCTGGCTTCCGCGACCAGGGCGCCCGCGGCCACTTGAATGCCGAATCCGGCCTGGGCGACTGGCCTGAAGGCCGCGCACTGCTGCGCGAGCTGCTGCTTCACACCTGATAGAAAGAACACGCATGGTCACGAAACGCCCCAAGGGCCTCGGCCGCGGCCTGGAAGCTTTGCTCGGCCCCAAGGTGGAAGACAGCGCGCCCGGCGATGGCACCGGTCCGAGCCTGCCCACCAGCCTGAGCCTCGCCGAACTCGTGCCCGGTCAATACCAGCCGCGCACGCGCATGGACGAGGGCGCGCTGTACGAGCTGGCCGAAAGCATCAAGGCCCAGGGCATCATGCAGCCCATCCTGGTCCGCCAGCTGACCAGCGGGCCGGACGACGGCAAGTACGAAATCATCGCAGGCGAGCGCCGGTTCCGCGCCGCCCGGCTTGCCGGCCTGAGCCAGGTGCCGGTGCTGGTGCGCGACGTGCCGGACGAATCCGCCGCCGCGATGTCGCTGATCGAGAACATCCAGCGCGAAGACCTGAACCCGCTGGAAGAGGCGCAGGGCCTGCAGCGGCTGGTCAAGGAATTCGGCATGACGCACGAGCAGGCGGCCCAGTCCGTCGGCCGTTCGCGCAGCGCCGCCAGCAACCTGCTGCGCCTGTTGCAGTTGGCCGAGCCGGTGCAAACCATGCTGATGGCCGGCGACGTGGACATGGGCCACGCGCGCGCGCTGCTGGTGCTCGACCGTGCCACGCAGATCACCGCCGCCAACCAGATCGCGGCCAAGAAGCTGTCTGTCCGCGAAGCCGAGAGCCTGGCCAAGAAGCTCAGCGCCGAGTTCAACCTGACCTCACCCAAGCCCAAGAAGGAAAAGTCGCGCGACCTCAAGCGGGTGGAGGAAGAGCTGTCCGACCTGCTGGGCGCCGAGGTGGAGATCCGCATCAAGAAGCGCGTCAAGCGCGGTGGCCGGGTGCACGAGGCCGGCGAGCTGACGATCCAGTTCGGCTCGCTGGAAGAGCTGAACGGGCTGATCGAAAAGCTCTCGCCCAGCGTGGCGCGTTAGCCGGCCTCGTTCGGCCGATGGCGCGCCTGCCCTGGCCCCTGCCGGCGTTGTTGACCTGGGCGCTCGCCTGGGGTTTGTACCGCGGCCTCGCCGCCGCAGGTGTTCCGACATGGCTGGCACTGGCGCTGGCCTGCGCGGCCGGTGTGCTGGCCAGCGTGCTGGGGCAGACCCCGTGGCGCCGAGCGCTGATCGCGCTGGGTTTCCCGCTCTCCGTTTTGGCAGCGGGCGGCGGCGGGCTCGCACCGTGGGTCTGGCTGCTGCCGCTGGCGCTGCTGCTGCTGGTCTACCCGCTGAATGCGTGGCGTGACGCGCCGTTGTTCCCCACGCCCGTGCATGCACTGGATGAATTGCCAGACCACGCCGCGTTGCCGGCCGGCGCCATGGTGCTGGACGGCGGCTGCGGGCTCGGCGACGGCCTGAAGGCGCTGCGCCGCGCCTACCCACTGGCTCGCCTGCACGGCGTGGAATGGAGCTGGCCGCTGCGCGCCCTGTGTGCGCTGCGCTGCCCCTGGGCCCGGGTGCGCCAGGGCGACCTGTGGCGCAGCGACTGGCGGCCCTGCGCCATGGTCTATCTGTTCCAGCGGCCGGAAAGCATGGGCCGGGCGGTCGCCAAGGCGCGCGCCGAACTCGCGCCCGGCGCCTGGCTCGTCAGCCTGGAATTCGAAGCCGCCGAACTGCGGCCCACGGCCCGCCTGCAGGCGCCGGACGGACGGCCGGTCTGGCTGTACCAGGCGCCATTCCAGCCGCAGCAGGCATGAAAAAACCTCCCGGAGGAGGTTTTTTTGCAACGGCAGGTCTGCCGGCTTACTGGCCGACTTTCAACACGCCGCCGCGCCCCAGTCCGCCCTTGACCTCCTGCGCCTTGTAGTTGCGCAGCGAGATCACCATGGAGTTCCAGGAATCGATGAACGCTGCCACCGTGGCCTTGCCTTCCGGCGTGCGCGAGAACCCACCCAGCCCGGCCGCTGCACCGCCGCCGAACGCGCCCAGCGCCGCGCCGAAGTTCGTGGCGGTGGCGTTGCCTTCGGAGATGCCGATCTGCACCCCGGAGCGGATGTCGAACAGCGTCATGGTCACGACCGACGCCTTGCTTTCCATGGTCCCAGCCAGCGCGCCGAAGCCGCCGGGCAGGAACGCCCCCAGTCCGGCGGCGACCTTGCCGGTGGAATCGTTGTCGATGATGATGGCCGGCTCCAGGAAGTAGTCGGCCGCCACGCGCTGGCCCTTCTGCTGCTTCGAGCCGGCGCGGAACTCACCCGAATTGCGCTGCTTGTCGGTGATGGCCGACAGCCGGCTTTCCGTGCGGTTGTTGCCGATCGAGGTGATCACGAAGCAGTTGGACTGCTGCACGGCCAGGCGCAGCAGCGGCTCGATCGTGGTGATCTTGGTTGCCGCGCCGAAGCTGGCATACCACTCCTTGCCACGGCCGTCGTCCACGGCCAGGGTGCCCATGGGTGCGTCGCAGCGCTCCAGGGAAGGGTTGGCGCCTGCGCTCGTACCACCAGCTGCGCCGCCCGTCACGGCCGTCGGGGCGGTGCCGGTCGACACCTGTCCGCCTCCTGGAGTGACGCAGCCGCCCAGGGCCAGGGCGCATGCCAGAGCAGACCAACGCAATAGGGGAGAGGTGTTGTTCATAGGAGGCTTTCAGTCAAGGGTGGAAGAACAGACCAGCGAACAGCGGTTCATTCAGTAGCGGTAGTACCAGCCGGACGGGCCCCAGGCCCAGTGGTAGGCGTAGCCGGTGCGCCAGTAGCCGTGCCAGACGTTGCGGCGGGCGTTGACCCAGTCGCGGTACTCGCTCTGGTTTTTTTTCTTGGCGGCGCTCGCTTCGGCCAATAGCGCGCGAGCTTCCTTGTCGCCTCGGCCAGCAGCCATCGCGAGCCACTTTTCTGCTTCCTGCGGGTCAGAGCCCATCTCCTCCAGGCCCATCAGGTAGAAGCGGCCCAGCGCCAACTGGGCGCCCAGGTGGCCGCGCTCGCCAGCCTCGCGCATCCACTGGATCGCCTGGTAGCTGTTCTGGCGCACACCGTCGCCCCGGAAGTAGCGCAGCGCCAGGTCATAGGCGGCGCGCGGGTCCTTCTTGCCCAGCTCTGTCAAGGCCGCGAGACGGCGCGTTTCCTCGGGGTTGTCGTCGCGCGCAGCGTCGAAAGTGGCGCTGTTGCGCGGGCGGTCCGAGCAGCCCGTGTTGTCACAGATGCGAACCGTTGCCGGCTGCTCGGGCGCGGCAGCAGGCGGCGTTTGCGCGCATGCCGCGAGGGCGAGCGCTGCGATGGGCAGGATCGGTCGGAACATGGTCTAGGCCGGAAAACGAAAGAATCGTAACTGTATGTCTTCGCCGGCCGAAACGCCATGTCTGTCAAGCTACTAGTTCCCCCTTTCTGTGGACGCCGCCAACGCCTGACCCCCTGCCCCCTCAAACCGTGAAAATCTTCCCAGGGTTCATGATGTTCAGCGGGTCCAGCGCCCGCTTGATGGCACGCATCATGTCCACCGCGCCGGCCCCGGTCTCGTCCACCAGAAAGCCCATCTTGTGCAGCCCCACGCCGTGTTCCCCGGTGCAGGTGCCCTCCAGCCGCAGCGCGCGCGCCACCAGGTCGTGGTTGAGTTGCTCGGCCTGCGTGCGCTCTTCGGGCAGGTTCGGGTCCAGCAGGTAGCCGAAATGGAAATTGCCATCGCCCACATGGCCGACCAGGAAGTAGGGGATGCCGCTGGCGTCGGCCTCAGCGATCGAATCCAGCAGGCAGTCAGCCAGGCGCGAGATCGGCACGCAGGTGTCGGTGGAGATCACCTTGCAGCCCGGGCGCGATTGCACGGCCGCAAAGTAGGCGTTGTGCCGCGCCGTCCACAGCCGCGTGCGCTCCTCGGGCGTGCTGGCCCACTCGAACGCGTTGCCGCCGAACTCGCTGGCGATGTCCTGCACTGTCTCGGCCTGCTCTTTCACGCCGGCCGGCGAGCCGTGGAATTCCATGAGCAGCATGGGTTCCTCGCGCAGGCCCAGCTTGGAATGCGCATTCACCATGCGCACGGTGTTGTGGTCGATCAGCTCCACGCGCGCGATCGGCACGCCCAGCTGCACGGTCTGGATCACGGTGCGCACCGCCGCCTCGATGCTGGGGAACGAGCAGATCGCGGCCGACACTGCCTCGGGCAGTGGGTAGATCTTGAGCGTGACTTCGGTGATCACGCCCAACGTGCCCTCGCTGCCCACCATCAGCCGCGTGAGGTCGTAACCGGCCGATGACTTCTTGGCGCGCGTGCCGGTGCGGATGACCTCGCCCGACGCTGTGACCACCTGCAGCGCCAGCACGTTCTCGCGCATGGTGCCGTAGCGCACGGCGTTCGTGCCGCTGGCGCGCGTGGCCGCCATGCCGCCGATGGACGCGTCCGCGCCCGGGTCGATCGGAAAAAACAGGCCGGTGCTTTTGATCTCGTCGTTGAGCTGCTTGCGTGTGACGCCGGGCTGCACCGTCACCGTCAGATCTTCCGCGTTCACGGCCACCACCTGGCTCATGCGCGACACGTCGATGCTGATGCCGCCCTGCACAGCCAGCAGATGGCCTTCCAGCGAGGAGCCCACGCCGAACGGGATCACCGGCACCGCATGGGCGGCGGCCATGCGCACGGCATCGGCCACATCCTCGGTGCTTTCGGCGAACACCACGGCGGCCGGTGGCGGCACGGTGAACGAGGACTCGTCGCGCCCATGCTGCTCGCGCACCACCAACGCCGTCGAACAGCGCTCGCCGAAGCGCGCCTTCAGTGCCTCCACCAGCACGGCCGGCACCTCGCGCGGGTGAAATTCGGGAACCAGATGCTGGGGCGTGGTGGGCGCGTTCATGGCGTGTCTCCGGTAGGGGAGGGCCATTCTAGAAGTCACCTGAACACCCCGTTCACCAAATACGGATAGCGCCGCCCACGCCTGGCCGGCATGCTCCACGCTTTCCGACCCGATGCGAGACCGCCCTTCGATGACCACTCCCACCCCACCCGATGCCGCAGGCGGCATCGCAGCGCGGCACCAGGCCGCGCTGAACCAGGGCAAGTTCCTGATCCAACGCTGCGGCGGCTGCCAGCAGCATGTCTACTTTCCTCGCGAGCTGTGCCCGCACTGCGGCAGCGATGCGCTGGCGCTGGTGGCGCCAGTGGGCACCGGCACCGTCTATTCCACAACCACGGTGCGCCGCAAGCCCGAGGCCGGCGGCGATGTCAACGTCTCGCTGATCGACCTTGACGAAGGTGTGCGATTGATGAGCCGCGTCGACGGCCTGCCCGCAGCGGATGTGCGCATCGGCCTGCGCGTGAGCGCACGCGTGCTGCAGCGTGAGGGCGCCGCCGCCATCGTCGTGTTCGACCCGGTCGATGCAGGAGCATCCGCATGAACGATTGGAAGCAACTGCGCGGCAGGGCCGCCATCGCCGGCGTGGCCACCTTCGGCTGCGGCGAGGCGCCGGGTTACACCGACATGGAACTGCTGGCCATCTCGGCCCGCCAGGCCGTGGCCGATGCGGGCCTTTCGATGCGCGACATCGACGGCCTGTGCACGGCCAGCGCCGGCGCCACCATGTGGGCCATGCCGGTCATCGAATACCTGGGCATCCGCCCGACCTATATCGACAGCACCATGGTCGGCGGCTCCAGCTTCATCGCGCACCTGCTGCCGGCCATGCACGCGCTGGAGTCGGGCCAGTGCAACGCCGTGCTGGTCTGCTACGGCAGCACGCAGCGCACCGCCACGTTCGGCCGCAAGGAAGTCGGCGCGAGCCGCAAGTTCACCGACCCGCAGCCCTACGAAGCGCCCTACGAGCCCATGATGCCGCTGTCTGCCTACGCGCTGGCGGCGGCACGCCACATGCACCAGTACGGCACCACGCGCCGGCAACTGGCCGAGGTCGCCGTGGCCGCCCGCCAGTGGGCGCAGAAGAACCCGGAAGCCTTCATGCGCGAGCCGCTCAGCATCGACGACGTGCTCAAGGCCCGCATGGTGAGCGACCCGCTGTCGGTGCGCGATGCCTGCCTGGTCACCGACGGTGGCGGCGCCTACGTGCTGGTGCGTGCCGACCGCGCGCGCGATCTGGCGAAGAAACCCGTCTACGTGCTCGGCAACGGCACCGCCTGCTGGAACCGGCAGATCTCGTCCATGGACGATCTGACGGTGACTGCCGCCAGAGATTCCGGCGCCGCCGCGTTCGCGATGGCCGGCCTGCAGCCCAAGGACATCGACGTGCTGGAGTTGTACGACGCGTTCACCATCAACGTGCTGCTGTTCCTGGAAGACCTGGGTTTTTGCAAGAAGGGCGAGGCTGGCGCGTTTGTGGAGAACGGCGGCATTGCGCCCGGTGGCCGCTTGCCGGTCAACACCAACGGCGGCGGGCTCTCGTGCGTGCACCCCGGCATGTACGGCATCTTTGCGTTGATCGAGGCCGTGCGGCAACTGCGCGGCGAGGGTGGCGAGCGCCAGATCATGGGTGCCAAGACCGCCCTGGCGCATGGCAACGGCGGCACGCTGTCCAGCCAGTCCACGGCCATCCTCGGCCTGGCGGAGACCTTATGAACGCCGCCCTGCCGCCCCAGGCCGTTCAGCCCAACTGTGCGCAGCACGCGGGTTCTGAGGCCAGCGATCACCCCAGCCGCGACCTGGCCGCCTTCGCCGCCGGCCTGCAGTTCGACGACATCCCCGCCGCCGTGCTGCGCCGCGCCGAAGACTTGTTTCTGGACTGGGCCGGCTCGGTGCTGGCCGGCAAGGGCGCCCGCCCGGTCGAGAGCATCGCCAGTGTGGCCCGCGCCATGGGCCCGGCCGATGGGCCGAGCGAGATCCTGATCTCGCGCACGCGCAGCAGCCCGATGTTTGCCGCCATGGTCAACGCCGCAGCCTCGCACGTGGCCGAGCAGGACGACGTGCACAACGGCTCGGTGTTCCACCCGGCGGCGGTGGTGTTCCCGCCCGCGCTGGCCGTGGCGCAGGCCATCGGCGCATCGGGCAAGGATCTGCTCGTCGCCTCGGTGGTGGGCTACGAAGTCGGCATCCGCATCGGCGAGTTCCTGGGCCGCTCGCACTACCGCATCTTCCACACCACGGCCACGGCCGGCACGGTCGCGGCTGCCGCCGCTGTGGGCCACCTGCTGAAGCTGAACGCCGCGCAGATGCTGCACGCCTTCGGCTCGGCCGGAACGCAGGCCGCGGGGCTATGGGAGTTCCTGCGAGACGCGGCCGACAGCAAGCAGCTGCACACGGCCAAGGCCGCGTCCGACGGCCTGCTGGCGGCCTATCTGGCCCAGGACGGTTTCACGGGCGCCAGCCGCATCCTCGAAGGCCCGCAGGGCATGGCGGCCGGCATGTCGACCGACGCCGACCCCGCCAAGCTGACCGACGGCCTGGGCACGCGCTGGACGCTGGCCGAAACCTCGTTCAAGTTCCACGCCTCGTGCCGCCACACGCACCCGGCCGCCGACGCCCTGCAGCAGGTCGTGCGCACACATGGCCTGAAGCTTGCCGACATCGCGCAGGTTACGGCCCACGTGCACCAGGGCGCCATCGACGTGCTGGGCCCCGTGACCGACCCGCGCACCGTGCACCAGAGCAAGTTCTCGATGGGCACCGTGCTGGGCCTGATCGCCGCATTCGACCGGGCCGGCCTGGCCGACTTCGACGCCCACTACCAAAGCGCCGACGTCGTCGCGCTGCGAAACAAGGTCACGATGGTGCTGGATGCCGAGGTCGACAGTGCCTACCCACAGCGCTGGATCGGCAAGGTCACCGTGGCCACCGCCGACGGGCGCACACTGCAGGGCCGTGTCGACGAACCCAAGGGCGACCCCGGCAACACGCTGAGCCGCCCCGAGATCGAGGCCAAGGCGCTGCAACTGGCGACCTACGCCCGCGGCGCGAGTGCAGACGAAATGCGCGCCCTGTCCGCGCGCGTCTGGCGCATGGCCGAATGGCCGCGCGTCGATGCGCTGCTGAGCTGAATGTTTTGAATCACAACGAAGGAGCACACACATGAGCGAATCCACCCTCCTGGCCGGCAAGGTCATGGTCGTCACCGGTGCCGGTGGCGGCATCGGCCGCGACATCGCGCTGGCCATGGCCCGGGCCGGTGCCCGCATCGTCGTCAACGACATCGGCGCCTCGGTGGCCGGTGAAGGCAACGACGCCGGCCCCGCGCAGAAGGTCGTCGAAGAGATCAAGGCCCTGGGCGGCGAGGCTGCGGCCAACACCGACAGCGTCTCGGACCCGCGCGCCGCTGGCCGCATCATCACCACGGCGCTGGACAGCTTCGGCCGCATCGACGGCGTGGTCAACAACGCCGGCATCCTGCGCGACCGCTTCTTCCACAAGATGAGCGAAGACGAATGGGACGCCGTGCTGAAGGTGCACCTGTACGGCAGCTTCTACGTGAGCCGCGCCGCCGCCACGCACTTCAAGGAGCAGGAGTCCGGCGTGTTCGTGCACATGACCAGCACTTCGGGGCTGATCGGCAACTTGGGCCAGGCCAACTACGCGGCGGCCAAGCTTGGCGTGGCGGCGCTGTCCAAGTCCATCGCGCTGGACATGCAGAAGTTCAACGTGCGCAGCAACTGCATCTCGCCCTTCGCCTGGAGCCGCATGATCGGCTCGATCCCGACCGAGACGGACGCCGAGAAGGCCCGCGTGGAACGCATCAAGCAGATGACCCCCGCCAAGATCGCGCCGCTGGCCGTGGCCCTGGCCAGCGATGCCGCCAAGGACACGAACGGCCAGATTTTCGCCGTGCGCAACAACGAGATCTTCCTGATGAGCCAGCCGCGCCCGATCCGCTCGGTGCACCGCTCGGAAGGCTGGACGCCCGAGACCGTGCTGAGCCATGCGCTGCCGTCGATGAAGGCCGACTACTTCGGGCTGGACCGCTCCGGGGATGTGTTCACGTGGGATCCCGTGTGAGGGGTGCGAGGGGTGTGGGAGGCTGAGGTCAGGCGTTCACGGCCAACCCCTCGACCCGGTTGCGCCCGCCACGTTTGGCCCGGTACATCGCTTGGTCCGCCTGCTCGATCACCACATCCAGGTTCTGGCCGACGCTGCACAAGGCCAGACCCAGCGATGCCGTGACGTGGAGCCGTTCCGGCAGCTGCAGCAAGGGCGTGTCCGCCAGCGCGCTGCGCAGCCGCTCGGCCATGGCGTGGAGACTGGCCTCGTCCACGTCGCACATCACGCACAGGAACTCTTCTCCGCCCCAGCGCGCCAGGTGGTCCTGTCTGCGCAACTGGCTGCGCAAGCGCTCGGCCACGGCCACCAGCACGTTGTCGCCGACGCCGTGGCCGAAGCGGTCGTTGATCTGTTTGAAGTGATCGATGTCCAGCAGGATGATGCCGAAGCGCTGGCCAAGCCGCTGGTGCCGCGCGGGTGCCAGCAGTTGGCGCATCAGAGCGCGGCGGTTCAGGCATTGGGTCAGCGGGTCGAGGTCGGCCATTTCCTCGATGGCCGTCACGGCCCGCGTCAACTCCTCGTTCTTCTGGCGCAGCTGTTCGGCGATGGCCTCCGTTTCGAGACGGGCACGCATGCCTTGCAGGAAGAGGTGGCGCGAACTGCGGCCGTAAATCTGCACCATCACCAACAGCCCGCAGGCGATCATCTGGACTGAGAAAGAAGTTTGCACGGGGCGCTCCCAGGCCGCGTAGACCATCGGCCACATCAGTCCCAGATTGAACGCGACCAGCGCCGGCCACGACAGGCACAGGTTCTGGACCGAAAAGATGCCGACCGCGACGAGAAACAGCAGGTTGAACAGGTAGGCCTGCTGGACCTCCTGCAGCCCTGGCAACAGAGCCACACAGCCCCAGGCAGTGCCGGAGCCGAACAGCGCCAGGGTCACCCACCGCAGCCCCTTGGCACGTGCCGCCGGATCTGCGACATGGCGGCCGAGATGCCATGCGGCCAAGCCGTTGACACACTCGAACAGCATCATCGCCAGCACCCAGGCCAGCACGATGCGATCGTCCACATAGCGCAGCAGCAACAGCGCCTGCAGGCCGTAGCCCAACATCGAAGAGCGTGCCGACATGAAGTCGCGCATGGCGAGTTGCGCGGCCGACTCGCGCTGGACAGGTTCCGCCTCCAGAGCCATGCGCGCCAACCACGCGCCTGGCCGTTCACCCGACGCGGCGAGCGGTTCTCGCGCTTGGGGTCGCGGCATCTCGAGCACCTCTTTATGTTGGAAGGGACGGGGCCGAGACCGATCCCAGCGCGGCGGCGTACAAACGCGCCGTCGCGAAGCAAAACCGGGGGCCACCATGTCGATGACCCGGCCCCCCGCCGGGGCCCTTCGCGCGCGCCGTCTGTGTATGTGGCACGCTACAGCGTACCGGTCGGCCGCGCTGTTAACAATCGTCACGCCGCGCGCGGGTACAAGCCGTACAGGGCTTCAGATCCAAGACCGCACCCCTGCGGCGCAAGCTACCGGCTTGGCGCGGCAGATGCATGCCGCGCATCCGCCCTCAGCCCCTACAGCAACCGATCCGCAAAGCTGAAGTTCGCCAGATGGCGCACCAGCTCCGCCGCCAGCCGGGGCAGCGGCTGCCCGGCGCGGTTGACGATCTTGGTTTCACGTTGGGCCCAGGCGTCCGTCAGGGGCACCAACGCCAGCTTCATCGTGCGGGCGTGGCGCACGGCCGAGGAGCGCGGCAGGATGCCGATGCCCACGCCCGCCTCCACCAGCAGGCAGATCGACTCGAAGCTGGACACCTGGATGCGGAACTCCAGGTTGCGTCCGATCTGGCGCGCCAGCGGCGGCAGAAAACTGGCCAGCGCGCTGCCTTCGGCCAGCGAGATGTGCGGCTCGTCCAGCGTCTGCAGAAAGTCGACCTTCGCCAGCCTGGCCATCGCGTGCCCGGACGGCACCACGACGACCAGCTGGTCGACCACGAAATCGCGCACCTCCAGCCCCTGCATGTCCACATTGCCGGCCACCAGGCCGATGTCGGCATGGGCTTCGTGGATCGCCATCACGATTTCGGCGCTCAGGCGCTCATGCAGGTCGATGCTCACGTCGGGCTGCTGCGCCAGAAAGCTGGCCAGCGCCGAGGGCAGGGCGCTGCTGATCGAGGTGGTGTTGGCCAGCACCCGCACATGGCCCTTGGCACCCTCGGCGTAGTCGCGCAGCTCGATCTTGAGATGGTCTACCTCCTGCAGCACCTTGCGCGCGTGGTGCAGCAGCGCCTCGCCGGCCGGGTTCAGCTCCACCCCCTGGGGCTTGCGGTAGAACAGCTTGGTGCCGATGTTGTCTTCCAGCTGCTTGATGCGCGTGCTGGCCGCCGCCAGCGAGATGCAGGCGCGCTCGGCCCCGCGCCGCAGGTTGGATTCCTCGGCAACGAACACGAACAGACGGAGGTCGAACAGGTCGAAATGCATGGCGTCGGGCGGCGAGGGTAACGCACCGGCCGTGGCGCCCTCGCACACCGGGTGAACACCCCCTTTGCCAAAGACTGATGGCGGGCGAAGCTCGGCGGTGCGATCCTCGCGCCTCGCATCAGGTGGGGTGCGCATTTCAACCGACTCATCAGGAGACACATCAGCATGCAGACAGCTTCCCCCATCTTCGCGCGCCGCCGCGTCCTCGCCGGCCTGCTGTGCGCCGGCGCCCTGGCCACGGGCAGTGCCTTCGCGCAGCCGCAGCCCTTGCGCCTGGTCGTCGGCTACGCGGCCGGCGGCCCGGTCGACACAGCGGCCCGCCAGTTCGCACCGGTGCTCAGCCGCGAGTTGGGCCGTACCGTCATCGTCGAGAACAAACCCGGCGTGGCCGGCGCACTGGGGGGCGATGCCGTGGCACGCTCGGCGCCCGATGCCGGCATGCTGTACTTCGGCGCCAGCCCCACGCTGACCATCAGCCCGCATGTGCTCAAGTCGATGCCGTTCGACCCAGCCAAGGACTTGACGGCCCTGTCGCCCGTGCTGACCTACGCCAACGCCCTGGTCATCAACAAGGATCTGCCGATCAAGAACCTGCAGGACTTGATCGCCTACGCCAAGGCCAACCCCGGCAAGGTCACCTACGGCTCGGCCGGCATGGGGGCCTCCAACCATCTGAGCGGCGAGCTGTTCGCCAAGCAGAGCGGCCTCGCGATGACGCACGTGCCCTACAAGGGCAATGCGCCGGCCATGACCGATGTGATCGGCGGCCAGTTGACCATGATGTTCGACATCGTCAGCACCGCGCGCAACTACGTGCAGTCGGGCCGCGTGCGCCCGCTGGTCGTCACCTCGCGTGAGCGCAATGCCTCGCTGCCCGACGTGCCCACCATGCGCGAGGCCGGCCTGCCCGGCTACGAGGTGATCGGCTGGTACGGCATCTACGGCCCCGCGAAGATGACCGCCGCACAGGTGAGCGAGATCAACGCCGCCGTCGGCCGCGCGCAGGCTGACGAGGGGCTGCGCAAGCAGTGGTCCGAGCAAGGCTACGACATGTGGGCCGGTGCGCCCGGCGTGCTGGCCGAGCAACAGCGCAAGGATCTGGAGATGTGGCGCGGCGCCACCAAGGGCATCACCTTCGAGTGAACCATGCCATGGCCCACTTCCACCCCACCGTCCTGGCCCTGGCGGCCACGGCCTGCCTCGCCACCGGTCTGGTCCACGCCCAGGATGCCTGGCCCACAAAGACCGTCACCATCGTCGTCGCGGCCGCACCCGGCGGCACCACCGACATCGTGACGCGGCTGCTCGCCGTCTCGAAGCACGCGTGAACCCTCTGACCCTTTGGATGCACCACCCATGATCCGCGACCCCGACACCACCCAAGCCTTCCTGGACAGCGTGCGCAGCTTCGTCAAGGAGCGTCTCGTGCCCGCCGAGAACGAAGTGGCCGAGACCGACCAGATCCCCGAGGACATCGTCAAGGACATGAAGGCCATGGGCCTGTTCGGCCTGACCGTGCCTGAGGAATACGGCGGCCTGGGCGTGACGATGGAGGAAGAGTCGCTGATCATGTTCGAGATGGGCCGCACCTCGCCGGCGTTTCGTTCGCTGTTCGGCACCACGGTGGGCATCGGCTCGCAGGGCATCCTGATCGACGGCACGCAGGCGCAGAAGGACTACTACCTGCCCAAACTGGCCAGCGGCGAGTTGACGGCCAGCTTTGCGCTGACGGAGCCCGAGGCCGGCTCCGATGCGGGCTCGCTGCGCACCTCCGCACGACGCGAGACGGATGCGCAGGGCGACCACTACATCGTCAACGGCAGCAAGCGCTTCATCACGAATGCGCCCACGGCCGGCATGTTCACGCTGATGGCCCGCACCGACCCCAACAACAAGGGCGCGGGCGGCGTCTCGGCCTTCATCGTGGAGGCCAACACGCCCGGCATCACGGTCGGCAAGCCCGACAAGAAGATGGGCCAGCGCGGCGCGCACACGGCCGACGTCACCTTCGACAACGTGCGCGTGCCGGCCGAGAACATCATCGGCGGCAAGGAAGGCATGGGCTTCAAGACCGCGATGAAGGTGCTGGAAAAAGGCCGCATCCACATCGCCGCCATCTGCGTGGGCGCGGCCGAGCGCATGCTGGAAGATGCGCTGCAATACGCGATGGAGCGCCGCCAGTTCGGCCAGCCGATTGCCGAGTTCCAGCTGGTCCAGGCCATGCTGGCCGACAGCAAGATGGAGGTGTATGCCGCGCGCTGCATGGTGATCGACGCCGCGCGCCGCCGCGACGATGGCGAGAACGTGTCGACCGAGGCGTCGTGCTGCAAGCTGTTCGCCTCCGAGATGTGCGGCCGCGTGGCCGACCGCGCGGTGCAGATCTTCGGTGGCTCGGGCTATGTGGCCGACCACGGCATCGAGCGCTTCTACCGCGACGTGCGGCTGTTCCGTCTGTACGAGGGCACGAGCCAGATCCAGCAGTTGGTCATCGCGCGGAACATGATCAAAGCAGCGTCGTAAAGACGACCCCCGAGTCAGAAGGTGCCCCCAGTGAGCGGCTCCCGACAGCCGCCGCGCCGCGGTCCAGGCCGCCGTGTTCGGCACGCCGGATGCGAAGTGGGTTAAAGCCAGGTCGCGCTCGGCAGGGTCGCAGGGGTTCGCCAGTTCCGAACAGTGGGTTCTTGCTTGACGAAGGGCAGGCGCTACTTGTGCGGGTGTGCAGAACTATCATGACATGACAAATTTGCCCGACCTCGCATCAAACCATCTGGAGACAACCGCATGACGATTTTGCGCGCAGCATCTGCCTTCGCTTCGGTGGCCGCGCTGGCCACCGCCCTTGCAGCCGCCACCCCGGCCATGGCCCAGAACCAGACCATCGGCGCGTTGTTTCCGCTCAGCGGACCCAACGCGTCGTATGGCGACGTGTTCAGCTCGGGCGCCAACCTCGCCGTCGAGCACATCAACGCCGACAAGATGCTGAACGGCACCTTGGCCATCCAGTACGAAGACAGCCAGGGGCTGCCGCAACAGGGCGTGGTGGCGATGAACAAGCTGGTCAACGTGACCAAGGCGCCCTACGTGCTGTCGGCCTTCACGGGCGTGTCCAAGGCCGTGTCCGCCACCTCCACCCGCAGCAAGACCGTGACCGTCAACGGCGGCGGCGTGGGGCCTGATCTGGCCGAGCTCGGTCCCTATTTCTGGAACGTCATCCCGCTGGCCAACTTCGAAGTGAAGGCCATCCTTCCGTACCTGGCCAACGAGCGCAAACTCAAGAACTTCGTGCTGGTCTATGTGGACGATCCGCTTGGCCAGTCGATTCAGAAAGAGATGGAAAAGGCGTTGCCCGGCGTCGGCGGCAAGCTGCTGGAGTCGTTGTCCGTGCCCACCACGGCGCAGCAGTTCAGCGGCATCGCGGCACGCATCCGCGCGGCCAACCCCGATGCGGTCTACATCGCCTCGTATGGCGCGCAGCAGGCGCAGCTCATCAAGCAGTTGCGCGACAACGGGCTCAAGCAGCAGTTCGTCAGCTACTCGGCATTCTCGGTGCCCGAGACCGGCGTGTTGCCCGAGGCCATGGGCGCGCTCTACACCGCGCAAAGCGTGGACTGGGCATCTGCCGACCCGGTGACCAAGCGCTTCGCCGACGACTACCAGAAGAAGTACAGCAAGCCGCCCACCGCCTACGTGGCCAACTACTACAACGCCGTGCGGCTGTACGGCCTGCTGGCGCAACAGCTGATCCAGCAGGGCAAGCCCGTCACCGGTGAGAACCTGCTGGCCCAGCGCCTGCAGAGCAAGACCTTCGACATGGTCGGCGGCAAGGTCACGTTCTCGGACAACGGCACCGTCGTCAGCCCCATGCAGGTGGTCGAGATCGACGGCAAGGGGGGCAAGATCGTCGCCAGCGGCCTGCGCTAGTCGAGAGCGGCGCCGTCCATGCTGCTGCTCCAGCTGCTCGTCAACGGTCTGCAGCTCGGCGCGCTCTACGCGCTGATCGCGGTGGGCTTCTCGCTGATCTTCGGCTCGACGAAGGTCTTCCACTTCGCCCATGGCGCGACGTTCACGATCGCCGCCTACGTCTTCTACGACCTGTACAGCGTGCGCCAGGCGCATTGGCTGCTCGGTGCATCCGCCGCAGCGCTGGCGGCCGTGGCCTTCGGTGTCTTGTTGGACCGCCTGGTGTATGAACCGATCCGGCGTCACCGCGGTTCGTTCTTCACCTTGTTCGTGGCCTCGTTCGGCGCCGGCATTGTGGTGCAGAACCTCATCGGCATGGTGTTCGGCCGCAGCTTCGTGTCGGTGTCCACGCCGCTGTCCAGGAGCGTGGAAGTCACGGGCGGCTTGTTCGTGCCGCCGCTGGCCGGCATCGCCGTGGCGTGCGCACTGGTGTTCTTCGGTGCGCTGCAGTTTCTGCTGATGCGCACCCATGTCGGCATGGGCATGCGCGCGCTTTCCGAGAACCCCGAGCTCGTGCGCGCCTACGGCATGAGCCCGCAACGTCTGTCGGTGTTCGTGTTCGCGCTGGGCTCGCTGCTGGTCGTGCCCGCCGCCATCCTGACGGCCGCCAGTTCAGGCCTGAACCCTGCGATCGGCCACCACGTGATGCTGGTCAGCCTGGCGGCCACCATCGTGGGCGGCGTGGGCAGTCTGCGCGGCGCCGCCTGCGCCGGCCTGCTGCTGGGCATGGCCGAGAACCTGGCGCTGCTGTACTTCGGCTCGCAGTGGAGTGAGGCCGTCACCTTTCTCGTGCTGTTCCTGTTCATCCTGGTGCGTCCGTCCGGTTTCTTCGGTCGCGCCACCGCGCATTGAGTCCACCATGCTTGCCTATGCCCTGAACCTGGCCACCCTGGTGTGCATCAATGCGGTGCTGGCCATCACGCTGAACTTCATCATGGGCTACGCCGGCATCTTCTCGCTGGCCCATGCCGTGTTCTTCGGCGTCGGCGCGTATGCGGCGGCCAACGTCGCGCTGCACATCGGCCCCTCACTGTTGCTGGCGGTGCCGGCGGCCATGGCGGCTGCGGCCGTGCTGTCGCTGGTGCTGGCGCTGCCGGCGCTGCGGGTGCGCGGTGAATATTTCGTTGCCGCGTCGCTCGGCCTGCAGGTGCTGGGCGTCACCGTGTTCGCCGAGTGGAAGGGTGCTACCGGCGGGCTGGGCGGCTTGATCGGCATCCCTCCTGCGCAGCTCTTCGGTCGCGAGCTGAGCGACCCGGCCGCCTTTCTGGCGCTGTCGGTGGCGTGCCTGGTGCTGGTGATCGCCATCACCAGCGTGCTGCTGCGCTCGAGCTTCGGGCGCAACCTGCAGGCCATCCGTGACAGCGAATCGGCGGCGCACGCCTTCGGCAAGAACGTGGCCGCGATCAAGACGCTGTCGGTGGTGATCTCTTCGGCGCTGACCGGTATTGCCGGCGCGCTGTACGCGTTCTACCTGGGCTTCATCAACGTGGAAAGCTTCATGCTGGACAACTCTGTGCTGGTGATGGCGATGGTCATCATCGGCGGCACCGGCACGCTGATGGGCCCCATCGTCGGCGCGGTGCTGCTGATGCTGTTGCCCACGCTGTTCAGCTACATGAGCTTTCTGCCGCCGACCGAGATCGGCTCCATCCAGCAGATCGCCTACGGCCTGGCCATGGTGGTGCTGATGATGCTGCGCCCGGGCGGGCTGGTGGGCAGCGGGCGGGGGAGCCGATGAGCGGCCGCACGACCGACTCGCAGGTGCTGCTGAGCATCCGCGGCCTGCACAAGAGCTTCGGCGGGCTGAAGGTGACAGATGACGTCTCCATGGACCTGCGCGCCGGCCTGATCACCACGCTTGTCGGCCCCAACGGTGCCGGCAAGACCACACTGTTCAACCAGATCACCGGTCACCTCACGCCGGACGCTGGCGACATCCTCTGGCAGGGCCGCTCGCTGCTGGGCCAGTCGCACTACGCCATCGCCCGCATGGGCGTGGCCCGTACCTTTCAGGACTTGCGCCTGTTCGACCAGATGTCAGTCGAGGACAACGTGTTGACCGTGATGGAGCCGAGCGCCTGGGTCTGGCAGCGCGGCGGCCGCGCGGCCGCGCGCGCACGGCGTGAGAAGACCGCGCAGATCCTCGCCAAGACCGGCTTGACTGGCGCAGCCAAGGTGCGCGCGATCGAGCTGGCGTACGCCGAGCGCAAGTTTCTGAGCCTGGCGCGCATTATGGCCGCCGACGCCAAAATCTGGCTGTTGGACGAGCCTGCCTCGGGCCTGGACCGCGGCTCCTACCAGATGTTCCTGGACCTGCTGCGCAACGAGGTGAAGAGTGGCGTGACCGTCTGCATCATCGAACACAACCTGGACATCGTGCTCAGCATTTCCGACCGCATCGCCTTTCTGGACCGCGGCAAGCTGCTGGCCGACGGCGACCCTGCCACGATCCTGAAAGACCCGCACCTGGCGGCCATCTATTTCGGCGAGCAGACGGAGGCCAGCGCGTGACCGCGCCCACCACCGCCCCGGCCGTGCTGCAGACCCGCGGCCTGGTGGTCGGCTATGGTGGCCACCCCGTGCTCGGCGGCATCGACATGGCGCTGAGGCCGGCCGAGGTGCTGTGCCTGATCGGCCACAACGGCGCCGGCAAATCCACGCTGCTCAAGTGCCTGTTCGGCTTGCTGCCGCGCCAGGGCGGTGATGTCCTGCTGGACGGCCAGCCGCTCGGCCGCGTCGAGCCGCGCGCGCTGACCGCTGCCGGCATCTCGCTGATGCCCGAGGGGCGCGGTGTGTTCCCCGGCTTGACGGTGGAGGAGACACTGAAGCTCGGCCTGTGGGCCGCCAACGTGCCCGTGGCCAAGCGGGCCGAGCGGGTGGACTGGGTGCTGGATGTGTTGCCCGCGCTGCGTGACCTGTACCAGCGCCGCGCCGGCACCTTGTCGGGCGGGCAGCAGCAGATGCTGTCCATCGGCCGCGCGCTGCTGAGCCGCCCGCGCTGCCTGCTGATGGACGAGCCCTCGATCGGCCTGGCGCCCAAGCTTTTCCAGGACCTGCTGCAACCCATCCGCGAACTGCAGCGCTCGACCGGCATGTCCATCCTGCTGGTCGAGCAGAACGTCAAGGAAGCGCTGAAGGTCGCCGACCGCGTCATCGTCATGAAGTCCGGCCAGCTGATCCGCGAGGCGCTGCCGCACGAGCTGAGCGACAACGTCGCGCTGATGGAGCTGTACTGAGCATGTTGCCCACACTGCCGCACCTGCTGGACCGGCATGCTGCCGAACGCGGGGGCGCGACGGCCTTCATCGACGAAGGGCGCAACGTCTCCTACGCTGAATTCGCAGGCCACGTGGCGCGCACCGCCGCCTGGCTGCAGGCCCAGGGCGTAGAGCCGGGCGACCGCGTGGCGGTGTGGCTGGTGAACCGGCTGGAATGGCTGGCGCTGCACTTCGCGCTGGCCCGCATCGGCGCCGCGCTGATGACCGTGAACACGCGCTATCGCGCGCATGAAGTGGCCTACATCCTGGAGCGCTCGCGCGCGCGGCTGCTGGTGATGCAGCTGCACTTTCACAGCATCGACTTCGCCGCCATCGTGGCCGACGTGCCGCACGCGGCCGCTGGCAGCCTGTTGCGCGTGGCCGTGGCGGATGCGGTCGATGCGGCGCTGCCGGCCACGCTGCTGGGCAAGCCCACCGTCCGCTTCGCTTTGGACGCGTTGCCCGCCGCGCCGGCTGGCGCGTTCGCACTCCCCGGCACCGTCGACCCCGATGCCGCCTGCATCCTCTTCACCACCTCTGGCACGACCAGCGGCCCCAAGCTCGTTGTGCATTCGCTGCGCACGGTGGCCCTGCACGCACAGCGCGTGGCCCAGGCCTTTGGACTGCAGGAGGCCTCTGCGCTACTGCTCGCCGCCTTGCCACTGTGCGGCGTCTTCGGCTTCGTCGCGGCCATGGCCGCCTTCGCCGCGGGCCGGCCCGTCGTGCTGCAGGACAGCTTTGAGGCCGGGCGCGCTGCCAGACTGATCCAGGGCCATGCCATCACCCACCTGTTCGGTAGCGACGAAATGGTGCGGCGGCTGCTCGACCAGGTGGCCGGTGACCAGCCGTTTCCCAGCCTGCGCGTCGTGGGCTATGCCGCCTTCCAGCCCGGCGCCGAGGCGCTGGCGCGCGAGGCCTGGGCACGCCAGGTGCCGATGCTGGGCTTATACGGCTCCAGCGAAGTGCAGGCGCTGTTTTCGCTGCAGCAGCCCGGCTTGCCGCTGGAGCAGCGCATCGAGGCCGGCGGCACGCCAGCGCACGCCGGCGCCGAGGTGCGCATCCGCGACATCGCCACTGGCGCGCTGCTGCCGCCAGGGCAGAGCGGCGCCATCGAGATTCGCTCGGACACCAACTTCATCGGCTATCTGGACAACCCGCAGGCCATGCAGGCGGTGATGGATGCCGAGGGCTTCTTTCGCACCGGCGACATCGGCGCCTTGCGCGCGGATGGCAGCTTTGTCTACCAGACGCGGCAGGGCGACGTGATGCGTTTGGGCGGCTACCTCGTCAGCCCGGCCGAGATCGAAGAATCGCTGAAGGCCCAGCCCGGCGTGGCCGATGTTCAGGTGGTCGCGGTGGAGATTGACGGGCGCACGCGCGCCGTGGCCTTTGCCATTGCGCAGCCCGGCGCCGCGCTGGACGTGCAGCAGCTGCGCCAGGCGGTCGCATCAAACCTGGCGGCCTTCAAAGTGCCGGCGCACATCTGGCAGGTGGAGCGCTTTCCCGTTACCGAGAGTGCCAACGGCACCAAGATCCAGCGCGCCAAGTTGCGCGACATGGCCCTGCAGCGCATGGCGCCCCCGGGCGTCGAAGGAACCTCGGCATGAACTCGCTCTACCTCGAAGACTTCCACGACGGCCAGGTGTTCAAGAGCAGTGGTCGCACCATCACCGAGGCCGATCTGACGATCTTCTCGATGGTGTCGGGAGACTGGAATCCTATCCACGCCGACGCCGAATATGCCAAGGGCACGCGCCACGGCCAGCGCCTGGTGCACGGCGTGATGATCATCGCGATCGCCATCGGCAAGCTGCACGAGCTGGGCATCTTCGAAGACTCGGCCATCGCGATGGTGGACCTGAAGGAATGGAAGTTCCTGGCGCCGGTCTTCGTCGGCGACACCTTGCATCTGACGCTGACCATCGTCTCCGTCACGCCCGGCAAGAGCGGCCGCAGCGGCAGCCTCGTGCGGCGCTTTCAGATCCTGAACCAGCATGGCGCGGTGATCCAGGACGGACTCAGCACGCTGCTGGTTAAGACGCGGGCGGGCGCGCAGCCGGCAGGCTGAGGCAGACCTGCAGCATCGCAGCACCACCACCGGGCCGGTCTGGCTCATGCGAACATGGCCCGCTGTTGACCCACTTCTGGAGCACTGCATGCCCACCCTCGACCATTTCCCACCCCAGGGCCGTGCCACCACGCCGCCGCTCTCGTCCGCCGTGCGCGTGGGCGATCTGGTGTTCGTCTCCGGCACGCCGGGCTACCGCGCCGATGGCGGCATGGACGATGACTTCGGCGCGCAGTTCGAGCTCACGATCACCGCGCTGCAGGCCGTGCTGGCCCGCGCCGGCGCCAGCCTGCGATCCCTGGTCAAGGTCAACGTGTTGCTGACCCGCCCGCAGGACGTGGCCGAGATGAACCGCCGCTATGCCGAGGCCTTCGGTCCCGCCCCGTACCCCGCGCGCACCACCTGCGTGGTGGCGGCGCTGCCTGACCCGCGCATGCTGATCGAGATCGAATGCGTGGCGCTGTGCGGCGACACCGCGCCCTGACGCCGCACCGCTCCGGCCGGCGCACGCCCATGTCAACGCAGTACTACACCGCGACCAGCCTCGATGGCTTCATTGCCACCGAAGACGATTCGCTGGACTGGCTGTTTCCGCTGGGCGACATCAACGACACGGCTACCCGGCGTTCTTCGAGCAGGTGGGCGTGCTGGCCATGGGCGCGAGTACCCACCGGCGACCCCACGTAGATCGTGGTGGGCCGCCGCAGCCCACTGGCCGGAGCGGCTGGAAGCTGCTAAGTTGATGCATCCGTCCGCAGGAGGTGCGCCATGCAATACGCCATAGACTACGCCGCACTGCAGGCCGGCATTGCCCAGCGTTTCCGCGACGTGCCCCACGACGCGCCCGCTCGACCGGTGCGCATGGTGGGCGTTGTCTTCGCGCCGCCGGGATCACCCATCGCCAAGGCGGAGATCGTGCCGAGGATCGGCGACTGGCACTACCGCTCGGGCCAGCACATCGACTTCTGGTTCGCCGGCTACTCGCCGTCGAGCGATGGTGCGCCCGGTTACGTCAAGGTGGAGATTCCGGGGTTCCGTGCCTGGGACTACAGCGCCGAGCATTTCAACGCCCTGCGCAACGAATTCAAGGCGCGCTCACTCTGGCAGCCCAGCGGCAGCGCCGAGTTGTTGCTGCTCAATGCCCGCTGCGGGCCGCCGGACCATGTGGCACAGCTGGACTACAGCGCGGTGGTGTGTTGCCAGCTCGATCTGATGAAGGTCGACCAGGCCATCCTCAGCGTGGAGCGCTTCTTTGAATCCGTGTTCCGCTTCGCCGAGACGGCGGATGGCGCGGACCCGGTATGGTCGTTCAGCGACCAGCAGGGTGTGGGCATCGCCGGCTCGGCGCTCAAGCGCGCGGTGTTGTCGCTGCTGCCCACCGGTGTGCAGGCCGAGTACCGCAAGGCCGAGCACTTTGCCGTGCGGGACCTCGCGCGAAGGCCGTCCTGCCAGAGCTCGAACCCATGACACAGCAGGAACGTGACGTGCTGCAGAGCGTGCTCCAGGCCCGCTTCGAACAGCACCCCGGTCGGCACCCAGGCGTTGCATGGGCGCACGTCCTGGCCCGGCTTGCGGCGCACCCTGGCGCCTGGCGCGCGCTGCAAGCGATGGAGGCCACGGGCGGCGAGCCGGATGTCGTGCGGCACGACGCGGCATCGGGCGAGGTGATGTTCTGCGACTGCTCTGCAGAGAGCCCCGTCGGCAGGCGCAGTGCCTGCTACGACCGCGCTGGCTTGGACTCTCGCAAGGAGCATCGGCCCGCGCACACCGCCGTCGACATGGCGAACGAGATGGGCGTGGAGCTGCTGACGCAGGACCAGTACCGGCACCTGCAGACGCTCGGCGCGTTCGATACCAAGACGTCCAGCTGGATACAGACCCCTGACGATGTGCGCCGGCTCGGTGGCGCATTGTTCTGCGACCGCCGCTATGGACATGTCTTCACGTACCACAACGGCGCGCAGTCGTACTACGCGTCTCGCGGGTTTCGCAGCTGGCTGCGGGTGTAGTCTCTACAAGGACCGTGGTCCGGTGGCGAAGACATGCAAGACGGAACACGGGCGTCCACACTAGACTGACGCACATGGAGGCTCCATGGATTCATCTCTTGTAAAAAGTGATCCCGAGATCATGAGCGGCGCGCTCTGCTTCGCTGGCACGCGTGTGCCCGTCAAGGCGCTCTTTGACTACCTGGAAGGTACGTCGTCGCTGGACGAGTTCCTGGAAGACTTTCCGAGTGTTTCCAGGGGCCGTGCTGTCGCAGTGCTTGAAGCGGCTCGCCAGCGATTGGTCGCCGATGCGGCTGCTGCTTGACGAGTGCGTCCCGGCACGCTTGAAGCGGCTTCTGCCAGGCCATGACGTCTCGACGGTCGTTGCGCAAGGCTGGTCGGGCGTCAAGAACGGAAGGCTGCTCGGGCTGGCGGGTCAGAGCTTCGACGCCTTCATTACCGTCGACAAGAACCTCCCATACAACAGAACCAGTCGAGCTTGCCGGTCGCAGTGCTTGTGCTGGACGCTCAGTCCAATGAGCTTGCGGCCCTTGTCCCGCTGGTGCCCGCACTGGAGGAGGCCCTCGTAGTTTTGACGCCTGGCAGCTACGTTCTCGTGCGATTGCAGGCTTGAACGCTCTCGGCGCTGCTGCAGCTGCTGCCGGCTCGTGCAGCGGCTCAGGGCGACTTCAGTTCGCCACCCCGCGCCGAAACTCTTCCCGCGACAGATGGCGGTCGTGGTCCGCGTCGATCTCGTCGAAGCGTTCCACTACCGCCGGAAAGCGCTGCGCCTCTTCACGGCTGAGGCGGTTGTCGCCGTTCGCGTCGGCCCGGGTGAAGGCCGTGTCCACGCTGCTGGCGGGCCGCGCCGGGGCCCGGTCGCTGGTGGTCAGGGCCTGCGCGCTGGCCGCGCTCTCGCGCAGCGTCGCGGCCTGCTGCAGATTCTGTGCGGCCACGCCGGCGCTGCCCATGGCCAACGCGGCAAACAGGGCCACACTGTGGTGTTCGAATCGGGCGAGCGGGCGGATCTTGTGGGGCATTGGAAAAGGCGTCATCGTCGTGAAAGGAGCGCGATTGCACCGCAGTGCGCCGGCACATGCCAGCACACTTGCTTCCTGTTGCGACGCTCACAAGTGCGCTTGACGCGCCATACATCCGCACACGCGGCGTAACGCACAATGCGCGGCTTGCGCGGCCCACGTCGCGACGCACTTTCGGGGGATGACAGCATGGCTAACAGGCTCACACAGATCGCCACGCGCACCGGCGACGACGGCAGCACCGGCCTGGGCGACAACAGCCGCGTCGGCAAGGACAGCCTGCGCATCGCGGCCATCGGCGATGTGGACGAACTCAACTCGCACCTGGGCCTGCTGCTGTGCGAGCCCATGCCGCAGCCCGTGCGCACGCTGCTGGTCGATGTGCAGCATCAGCTGTTCAACCTGGGTGGCGAGCTCTCCATCCCCGGCTTCGAGTTGCTCAAGGCCGAGGCTCTGCTCCAGCTCGACCAGGCCCTGGCCGACCACAACGCGCAGCTGCCGCGCCTGGCCGAGTTCATCTTGCCGGCAGGCACGCGCGCCGCGTCGCAGGCACATGTCTGCCGCACCGTGGCGCGCCGGGCCGAGCGCGCCGTCGTCGCACTGGGCCGCGGCGAGGCCGTGCGCGATGCGCCGCGCCACTACCTGAACCGGCTGTCGGACCTGCTGTTCGTGCTCGCGCGCGTGCTCAATCGCGTGGACGGCGGTGACGACGTGTACTGGAAAAGCGAGCGCATGGCGCGCGCCGGGCAGGGCGACTGACGGCTGCGTGCGCCGGCCGCCCGCCGCCGCGCATCCGCACGAAACGGCGATCCGCTGAGCTCTGTCCTAAGCGGAGGCGAGAGAGGAAGCGGAAGGCGGCTCGACGGGCCCCGCAGCGCCATGCTCCAGGATCTCGGCCGCTGCACGCAGTGATGCGCTCGCGGTAGGCGCTGCCGCCGCAGGTGGTGCGGCGGGCGTGGACCTGGCGTGTTCCCATGCCTCGAATGCGGCAGCCTTCATCGGGCGTGCAATCAGGTAGCCCTGCGCCGCATCGCAGCCGGACGCTGCAATCAGATCGAACTGGGCCTGGTCTTCCACCCCCTCGGCCACCACCGTCAGACCCAGCGCGTGCACCAGCTGCGTGATCGCATGGAAGATCGCTGCATCGCCGACGCTCTGCGTCGCGTGCACGATGAAGCTGCGGTCCAGCTTGACCGAGGTCAGCGGCAGCCGCGGTAGCTGCGACAGCGTGGAGTAGCCCACGCCGAAATCGTCCATCGCCACCTTGAAGCCATGGGCCCGGGCCTTCACCAGCTGGCTGATCGCGGAGTTCGACGCCAGCACGCTTTCCGTCACCTCGATGCACAGGCGGTGCGCGCCCAGGCCGTGGCGGCGGGCGACGCTGGCCAGGTCGGCCACCACGTCGCCGCTTGTGAACTGCACCGGCGAGATGTTGATGTTCAGTGTGGGGCACAGGCCGGGGCTGGCCGACTCCCACGCGGCTGCCTGCCGCACCGCAATCTCCATCAGCTTGAGCCCGAGCGGAATGATCAGCCCCGTGCGCTCGGCCAGGTGGATGAAGCGGTCGGGCGGCACCATGCCCAGCTTCGGATGCGTCCAGCGCGCCAGGGCCTCCACGGCCACCAGGCGCTGGTCGGTCACGCGCACGACCGGCTGGAACGCCAGGCTCAGTTCGTCGTCGCGCCGCAGCGCCACGTGCAGGTCCTGTTCGAGCTCGGCCTCCTGTCGGCGCGCGTCGTGCATGGTCCGCGCGAAGAGGACGCACTGGTTGCCGCCGCGGCTCTTGGCCACATACATGGCGTCGTCGGCCGACTGGCGCAGATCGCCCGTCCCGGCGCTGTCCGTGTGCGCCACGCCGACGCTGGCCGTCAGACGAAAGTTGCGGCCGTCGATGTCATAGGGCTGCGCCAGTGCCTTGGTGGCGGCGATGCCCATCTGCTCGGCCTGCTGCACGGTCACGTTCACCATGAACAGGGCGAACTCGTCACCGCCCAGGCGCGCCACCAGGCTGCTGCGGTCCAGCGCGCGCAGGCGCCGTGCCACCACGCGCAGAATGTGGTCGCCCTGGTCCGCACCCAGCGCCTCGTTCACGGAGCGAAAGCGGTCCAGGTCGATGAACAGGCTGGCCGACGGGCGTCCGTCGACCATGCGTTCCGCGCGCTGGCGCGCCATGCTGTTGCGTGTGAGCAGGCCGGTCAGCCCGTCGTGCGTGGACGTGCGCTCCAGCACGCGCTCGGCCACGGTGCGCAGCCGGTCAAGCCGGTCGGCGCGCACGGTGATGACCGCGACCACCAGCCAGACCAACGCCGCGATGGCTGCCGACTCATAGATGAGCAGGTACCGGTCTGCGGGCAGGTGCACGCCAGGGTTGTCGATGCTGCGCGCGACGAACCACCCGATCAGCAGCAACAGCGCTGTCGAACTGCCCAGCAGCAGCCGGGCCAGCCGGCCCGGGGCGGACGGCGCGGTCAAGGCGCGCATGAAACCGTGCCGTGCGGTCGCGAACAGCAGGGCCAGTGCAAACGCACCGATGGCCAGCCACTGGGCAGGCCCCACGCTGCCCCAGAACGGCGAGACGTTGGCCAGGTAGCCCGTGGTGCCCACGAACAACAGCACCACCGCACCGCAGGCAAACCCCTGCGCGGCGATGGGGCTGCGCTGGCGCCGCAGAAGCTCGGCGAACGCCAGCATCAGCAAGGCCGTGGCGACGTTGGCCGGCATGTCCACGGGCTTGCCAGCGGCCGCCTGTGCGTCCAGGACGGTGCGAAACGGCGTCAACGCGTCCAGCCACACCGGCCCGATGGTGGGCGCGGCGAGGCGCACGGCCAGCAGCGCGACCAGCACCGCCAGCGCGCCGTAGGTCACGCTGCGCCACCGGAGCGAGCGTGGCCGCCCGGGCCACAGCGCGACCGCCAGCACGACCAGGCACAGCGCCGTGTACGGGTGCATCGCGGGCAGGCCGTCCACCCACCGCCATCCGAGCTCCAGGCCCGTGGCGTAGGCCAACAGCACGCACAGTCCCATCAGCCCGCCCAGCAGCGCGCTGGTGAGCCGGTGCGTAAAAAAGGAACGCGGGGGGCCGCGTTTGACCGACTGGGCGACTTTCTCCAGAGCCAACCTGGGAACTACCAAACCCGCAGTGCGCATGATCCGAACTTCATGAATGAGGGCATGTGTGGCCGCCCCTGTTGGAAGCGGTCGCGCTCGCCCGTGGACGGTGGACCTCCGGAAGCTGCGGCCATTTCCGGCAAGATTGGTTCAGTATATGTGCATGTTTCGTCTTGTAATTGTTCGAATTGCGTTGCAAAAGGGGGGTGCATCTGGCGTTGCGTGTCGCCGGGTGATGCCGCGCGTGGTTGCCCCATCGCGCACAATTCGCGCCTCACACAGGGGAGAGACGGCATGACCCATCGGCTCACAGAGATCGCCACGCGTCCTGCGCCCCGTCCGTTCCGGCTGCAGCGCTGAGCGCCGCGCGAGCACACCGCCCCCTTGCTCCGCCATGGACCCGTACTTCGACGATGACATCACGTTGCGCCAGCTGCAGGTGCTGCTGGCCTTCATGGAGGCCGGCAACCTGGCGCGTGCGGCCGAGCGGCTGCAGACCAGTGCCGTCAGCGTGCACCGGGCGTTGCACGCGCTCGAAGAAGCCATGCGCTGCGTGCTGTTCCGCCAGGAGGGCCGCAACCTCGTGCCCACCGCCGCCGCACTGCGATTGGCCGAGACCGCGCGCGACATGGCGCGCCTGCTGGCAGAGGGCGTGCGCTCCACGCGAGAGATCGCCGGCTACGCGGCCGACCGTCTGCGCATGGGCTCGATGTATTCGCTGACCAGCCGCGCCGTGCCGGCCCTGGTGCTGGGCTTGAAGCAGCGCCGGCCCGAGCTGCAGACCGAGCTGATACTGGGCTCTAACGCCGACCTGCTGACCAAGCTGCGCGACGGCTCGATCGAGGCCGCGCTGATGGCTGTGCCGGCGGGGGCGGCGGATGTGGAGTTCGAACCGCTGTTCGAGGACGAGGTGCTGTTCGCCGCGCCCGCCACGTCGCGCTACGCGCAGCTGGCCGAGGTCGATCTGGGCGCCTGTGCCGATGAGCGCTTTGTGAGCCTGACCGAGGGCTTTGCCACGCAGGCGAGCTTTGCAGAGGCGTTTCGCATTGCCGGCTACGCGCCGCAGATCGCCATGCACACGGGGGACATCTACTCGCTGATGAATCTGGTGGCCGGTGGCGTGGGCTGCACGTTGCTGCCTGGCCGCATGCGCAATGTGCTGCCGCCCAATGTGCAGCTGGTGCCGCTGCAGGCGCGCTACCGCGTGCGGCAGACGATTGCGCTGAACTTCCTGCGCATGCGCGAGCGCGATCCGAATCTGCTGGCCCTGTTGGCGGTGTGCCGCAGTTTGAAGGCTTCGCTGCGCTGACGTGCGCTGACTGCGCGGTGGTCCGCGTGTGGGGTGTGTTGGGACTGCTGGGTGTGTTGGGTGTGCGGGTGTGCGGGGTTGCGGGGTTGCGGGTGTGCTGGGGGCCGCCCGGCATGGGGCACCCCCAGGGCCGGCCCGGCTCAGCGCCCCTCGCCCAGGGGCTCGGGGTCCCCTGCGGTGCTCGCGGCATGGGCGCATTGCACAACTCGCACCACTCACTGCGTTCGTTCACCTCGAACAGGTGCAATGAGTCAGTTCACGAAGCGTGCTGCGCCGCCGCCCATGCCACTGCGCTCCTCGGCGCATCTGCAGGGCCGGCCCTGGGGGCACCCCAAGCCGGGCTCGGTGCGGCTGACTCCGATGCGGGGTGCTCGCTGGTAGGCCGGCGAGAGGGGCCGCTGGTGGCCGGGAGAGAGCCCGTTGGTAGGCCGGCGAGCGAGCCCGTTCGTAGCCCAGTGGAAGAGTCCGCTAGTAGCCAGGCGAGAGAGCCCTCGTCACGCGAGCCGGTCCCCCGGGCAGCGCTTCAGCCACCCCCCACGTAGCCCGGCCTGGGGTGGCCGCCGTGGCCAACCTGTGGCCGCGCCGAGGAGCGCAGGACTGCGGGCGGCGGCGCAGCACGCCTCAATGACTGACTCATTGCACCTGTTCGAGGTGAACGAACGCAGTGAGTGGTGCGAGTTGTGCAATGCGCCCGCAGGCCGAGCACCGCAGGCTGCCCGAGCCCCTGGGCGAGGGACGCGTCCACCGGGCGGCCACGGCGGGCACCCCAGGCCGGGCGGCCCCGGCGGCCCCGGCGACCCGGCGGCCCCAACGGCCCCAACGGCCCCGGCGACCTCAACGGCCCCGACGGCCCCGACGGCCACGACGGCCACCCTAGGCCGGGCGTCCAAGGCGGACCCAACAGCGCCCGATCCCCCGACCATCCAACACGCGCCGCACATCCAACCATTCCTCTGCGCGTAACGGTTGCGGGTACGGCGTGATTGATGGTGCGACGACCTGTGCGTATCGTCGGCCCATCACCCTTGGCACCTGCCGTCGCCGCCCACCATCCGAGAGCTTCGCCCCATGAACCCCAGAGACTGGAACACCCGCGCTGACCGCCGCGCCGCCCGGCTGGCGCGCGCCGCGCAAGCGCTCGGGCCGCAACTGGTCGGCAAGCTGGCGGCGGCCCAGGCCATCGGGGCGCTGCTCGAAGCGGTGATCGAACCCTTCGACCGCGTCTGCCTGGAAGGCAACAACCAGAAGCAGGCCGACTTCCTGGCCAAGGCGCTGGTGCAGGTGGACCCGGCCCGCGTGCACGACCTGCACATGGTGCAGTCGGTCCTGGCACTGCCCGAGCACCTGGACATCTTCGAGAACGGCGTGGCGTCCAAGCTGGACTTCAGCTTCTCCGGCCCGCAGGGCGCGCGGCTGGCCAAGCTGGCCTCCAGCGGGCGCATCGCCATCGGCGCCATCCACACGTACCTAGAGCTGTTCGCACGCTACTTCGTCGACCTCACGCCGCAGGTGGCGCTGGTGGCGGCGCACGCGGCCGATGCGCAGGGCAACCTCTACACCGGCCCCAACACCGAAGACACGCCGGCCATTGCCGAGGCCACGGCGTTCTCGGGCGGCATCCTGATCGCGCAGGTCAACGAGCTGGTGGACGGCACGACGACCAAGCTGCCGCGCATCGACATTCCGGCCGACTGGGTGAGCTTCGTCGTCAAGGCGCCCACGCCCAATTTCATCGAACCGCTGTTCACGCGCGACCCGGCGCAGATCAGCGAGATCCAGGTGCTGATGGCGATGATGGCCATCAAGGGCATCTATGCCGAGTACGGCGTGCAGCGGCTGAACCACGGCATCGGCTTCGACACGGCGGCCATCGAGCTGCTGCTGCCGACCTATGGCGAGCAGCTCGGCCTCAAAGGCAAGATCTGCCAGCACTGGGCGCTGAATCCGCACCCGGCGCTGATCCCGGCCATCGAGGCGGGGTGGGTGCAGTCGGTGCACTCCTTCGGCTCCGAGCTGGGCATGGAGGACTACATCCGCGCGCGCTCCGACGTGTTCTTCACCGGGCCCGACGGCAGCCTGCGCAGCAACCGCGCGTTCTGCCAGGCGGCGGGGCATTACGCCTGCGATCTGTTCATCGGCTCGACCTTGCAGATGGACCTGGACGGCAACAGCTCCACCGCCACGCTGGGCCGCATCGCCGGCTTCGGCGGCGCGCCCAACATGGGGGCCGATGCGCGTGGGAGGCGGCATGCCAGCCCGGCGTGGCTCAAGGCCGGTGCGCAGGCGCGAGCGGGCCGCAGCGGCGCGGCCGGCACGCCTCGCGGGCAGAAGCTCGTGGTGCAGATGGTGGAGACGTTTCGCGAACACATGCAACCGGCCTTTGTCGACCGGCTCGACGCCTGGACGCTGCAGGAGCAAACCGGCATGGCGCTGCCGCCCATCATGGTCTACGGTGATGACGTGACGCATGTGCTGACGGAAGAGGGCATTGCCAACTTGCTGCTGTGCCGCACGGACGAAGAGCGCGCCCAGGCCATCCGCGGCGTGGCGGGCTATACCGCAGTGGGCCTGGCACGCGACAAGCGCGTGGTCGAGAACCTGCGCGACCGGGGCGTGATCCAACGGCCCGCAGACCTGGGCATCGACCCGCGCGAGGCCACGCGGAACCTGCTGGCCGCACGCAGCATGCGCGACCTGGTGCGTGCGTCGGGCGGGCTGTACCAGCCGCCCAAGCGGTTCCGGAACTGGTGAGGCGCGAGCTATGCGCAGAGCGAGAGGCACACGATGAGCGACATCCCCGCAGGGCTCGAAACCCTGGACTTCTCGTACACCGGCGGCCAGCCCGCCGGTGCGTTCGCACCCGTGCTGGTCGGCGTGGTCGGCTCCGGCAACCTGGAGGTGATGCTGGAGGCCACTCCCAGCGCCGACTGTGCCGTGCGCGTGGAAACCTCGGCGCGCGGCTTCGCACCGATTTGGCAGGCCGTAGTGGACGACTTCCACGCCCGCCACCCGTTGGCCGGCGTGCGCGTCTCCATCAACGACATGGGCGCCACGCCCGCTGTCGTCAGCCTGCGGCTAGACCAGGCCGTGGCCGAACTGCCGAAGGGAGCACCGACATGATCAGCTACGCCGAATGCACGGCGCGCGAGCGTGTGGCGCAGCTGCTGGATGCCGGCAGCTTCCACGAATGGCTGCCGCCCGCTGAGCGCATCACCAGCCCGCACCTGGCCCAACTGGGCGTGCCCTCGGCCTTCGACGACGGCGTGGCCATCGGCCGCGCGCTGCTCGACGGCCACACCGTCTTCGTCGCCGCGCAGGAGGGCGAGTTCATGGGCGGCGGCGTGGGCGAGGTGCATGGCGCCAAGCTGGTCGGCCTGCTGCAGCGCGCGCTGCGCGACAAGCCCGCAGCCGTACTGTTGCTGGCCGAGTCCGGCGGCGTGCGGCTGCATGAAGCGAACGCCGGCCTGATCGCCGTGTCCGAAGTGATGCGGGCCGTGCTCGACGTGCGCGCCGCCGGCATCCCCGTCATCGTGCTGATCGGTGGCGCCAACGGCTGTTTCGGCGGCATGGGCATCGTGGCGCGCTGCGCCGACCACATCGTCATGAGCGACATGGGCCGGCTCGCCATGTCCGGCCCCGAAGTCATCGAGGCATCCCACGGTGTGGACGAGTACGACGCACGCGACCGCGCGCTGGTCTGGCGCACCAGTGGCGGCAAGCACCGCTGGATCAGCGGCGACTGCGACGCGCTGGTCGAGGACGACGTGGCGGCCTTCCGCGCGGCGGCCATCGCGGCGCTGACGCAGGCCCGGCCCGTCACGCTGGCCGCGTTGGAAGCCGAACATGCACTGCTGGCCGCACGCCTGGCCGCCGTGCCCGAGGCCACATGGAACGACGGCGCCGAGGACGATGCCATGCGGCTGTGGGGCCGGCTCGGCGTGGCGGATGCGCAGCGCGTGCCGGCGCTGGACGTGGCGGCGCTGCACCAACAAATATCTCCACGCGTCGCCTGAGCGCGACGCCGAAGCACAACAGTCGAGAAGACGCAGCTTGATGGTTCCACAACGACAAGGAGACAACGAGATGACGGTGATCGCAGATTCCCTGGTCCGCCATGCCGCGCGCGGCGGTGCCGCGTTGGCGGTGGTCTTACTGGCCGCGTGCGGCGGAGATGATTCCACGCCGCAACTGCCGGTTGCGCGCAGCGCGCTGGTGCCGCCCGACAGCACGAGCCCGTGTCCGATCACACGCTCGGGCATCGAGCGCTTGGACGTGAAGGGCACCGGCCTGGCGTTCAACGGCGCCAGCTTCGGCAGCGTGGGAACCTACACCTACACCTTGGCTGAGGCCACCGCCACGGTGTCCCCCAAGGACGACTGCGCGGCCACCATCGTCGACTTGCCCAACACCGCGGCCGACGCGGCAGGCAACGTGCGCTACACCTTCGACGTGGTCTTGCTGGCGCCCACCGATGCGGCGCGTGGCAACGGCACGCTGTTGTACGAGGTCTCCAACCGCACCAACGCGCTGCTGGTGCCAGTGCTGAACGAGGGCTCGGTCAACGACCTGTTCAGCAATGTGCGGCCACAGGTCGTCACGACGGCCACCGGCCATGTGGCCGGTGTGGGCGCGGGCAACGGCTTCCTGATGAACCAGGGCGCCAGCATCGTCTGGGCCGGCTGGCAGGGTGACCGGCCGCAGACGCTGAACGTGGCCTCGGCCGCCATCAGCACCACGCAGCGCTGGTACGCACCGGGCATGACGCTGCCCATCGCCGTGGACGTGACCAACGGCAACGCGCCCATCACCGGCCGCGTGCAGGACGAGTTCATCGCCGACAACGCCACGGCCAACCTGCTCGGCACCTACTACAAACAAGCGCCCGGCACGCAGGGCGCGGCCACGCTCACGGTGCGCAAGACGCCGATGTCCGCGCCGATCACGGTGGCTTCTTCCTTGTGGACCTACACCGCCGGCAGCGGCACGGGCGTGGCCGGCGGCACGGGGGCCGACGGCTACGGCTACGTCACCATCGACCGCGCTGGGGTGCGTGCCGATGCGGCCTACGCCGCCGCGCTCGATGCCGGGCTGGACAACGGCAGCATCTACCAGTTCAACTACACGGCGGTGGAGCCCAAGGTCATGGGCCTTGGCTTCCTGGCCACGCGCGACCTGGTGAGCTTTCTGCGCCACGGCACCGCCGGCAACCCGATGGCCGGCCGCGTGCAGACCACGCTGTTCGGCGGCATCTCGCAGTCGGGCCGCTATGTGCGCGATTTCCTGTGGCAGGGCTTTAACGCCGACGCGCAAAAGCGCCGCGTGTTCGACGGCATGCTGCCGCTGGTGGGCGGCTCGCGCAAGACCTACACCAACTACCGCTGGTCCAAGCCCGGCGACTACTCGCGCCAGCACGAGACGCACTACACGCCCGGCGACCAGTTCCCGTTCGGCTACGCGACGTTGACCGACCCGGTGGGCGGCCGCACGGACGGCCTCTTGATGAAGTGCCTGAAGGACGGCACCTGCCCCAAGGTCATCCAGTACGACAGCCCCATCGAATTCGGCGGTGCGCGCGCCTCGCTGGTGGCAACCGATGGCCTCGGCAACGACGTGACGGTGCCCGACAACGTGCGCCTGGTCTATTCCAACGGCACGCAGCACAGCCCTTCGCAGCTGGCCGCCAACGCGCGCACGCAGCCCGACATGACGGTCACGCGCAGCGTGGCCGCGACCTCGCCCGGCCATGCGCCGACGGTGGTGAACGCCAGCACGGCGTTGGTGCGCGCGCTGTACCTGAACCTGGAAGGCTGGGCCAAGGGCACGGCGCAGCCGCTGCCCAATGCCTGGCCGTCGGCGCGCGCCGGCACGCTGGCCGTGCCCACGGCATCGCCTGCCAGCCTGGGCGGGCCAGACCTGTCGGGCGTGGCCTTCACCGGCGTGGCCGGCACGCCGGGCCTGGCCTTCAACGGCGTGCACAACACGCTGAGCCTGAACGACGAGAGCGTCATTCCCTCGGCGGTCTCCAGCAAGCTCTACGTGGTGCAGTTGCCCACCGTGGACGGCCAGGGCAACGAGGTGGCCGGCGTGAAGATGCCCGACTCGTCCGTGCCGCTGGCCACCTTCACCGGCTACAGCCTGCGCAAAAGCGGCTTCGTGGCGGGTGACCAGAACGGCCTGAACGGCTCGCAGCTGGCCTTCGCGCTGACCGATGCGCTGCGCCAGGCTGGCGACCCGCGCCAGAGCGTGCAGGGCCTGTATGGCTCCAAGGCCGGCTACATCACGGCCGTCGACCAGTCGGTGACCGATCTGGTGGCGCGCGGCTGGATGCTGGACGGCCTGCACGGCGCCGACGACGCCGCCGCCTACCGCAACCGTGCGCAATCGCAGACCGCACAGCCCGGCTTTGCCGCGCTGCCTTGAACCACAACCCGGAGACGAAACGACATGCATCCCATCCTGTTCCCTCGCCGCACGTTGCTGCGCGCTGGCGCCGCCGGCATCACCCTTGCGGCTCTGGGCGCACGCGCCCAATCCACCTGGCCGGCCAAGCCGGTCACCCTGGTCGTGCCGTTCCCGGCCGGCGGCGGCACGGACGCCTTCGCGCGCCCGTTGTCGGCGCAGTTTTCCAAGCTCACCGGCAAGACGCTGGTGGTGGACAACCGGGGCGGCGCCGGCGGCACGCTGGGCGCCACCATCGCCTCGCGCGCGCAGCCCGACGGCTACACGCTGTTCATGGGCGCCATCCACCATGCGATCGCCCCCTCGGTCTACCCCAAGCTCGAATACGACCTGCAGCGCGACTTCGTGCCGCTGGCGCTGCTGGCCGAGGTGCCGCAGGTGGTGGTGGTCAACCCCAAGCGCGTGACCGCGCCGGACTTCAAGGCATTCCTTGCCGAGCTCAAGCGCAGCCCCGGCAAGATGAACTACGCATCGGCCGGGGGCGGCACCTCGCACCACCTCGCGGGTGAGCTGTTCAAGCAGCAGACCGGCACCTTCATCACGCACATTCCTTACCGCGGCGCGGGCCCGGCGCTGCAGGACCTGATCGCCGGCAACGTGGACATGATGTTCGACGGCCTGGGCTCGTCGGCCGCGCACATCAAGGGCGGCCGCATCAAGGCGCTGATGGTGGCGGGCGCGCAGCGCAACCCGTCGCTGCCCGACGTGCCCTGCGCGGCCGAGCTGGGTCTGCCCGACTACAAGGTCGTGACCTGGTACGGGCTGTGGGCGCCCAAGGGCCTGCCTGCCGATTTGCAGGCGCGCATCGTCGAAGAGGTCAAGCGCGCGGGCGCCGCAGACGAGATCCGCGCCGTATGGGCCAGCAACGGTGCGAACTTCGGCACGCTCACGCCGGCCCAGTTCGGTGACTACGTGCAGGCCGAGATCACGCGCTGGGCGGCCGTGGTGAAAGCCGCCAACATCAAGCTGGACTAAAAAATGAGAACAACCCCCTGCGCGGCTTCGCCGCTTCCCCCTTCTGCTGCGCGACGGGGGACGCACCCAGCGGCCTGGCAGAGCCAGTTCCGCGGGTGCCCTGGCCTGGCTCGTTCCGCAGCGGTGGCTCAAGATCTTTCCTTCATCTAAGGAACACCATGACGCCCGACTGGAACACCCTCGCCACCGCCTTGTTCGGGCCCGACCACGGCGTCACCGCTGAAGGCGATTTCCTGCAGGGAACGGCGCTGCTCGACGGCGCGCCGATCACGGTGGTGGGCACGACAGGCCACGCGCCCATCGGCGTGGCGCTGGCACTGGCGCAGGCGCGTGTGGTGCTGGACACCATTGCCCAGCACCCCGGTCGGCCCATCGTGCTGCTGATCGACACGCAAGGCCAGCAACTGCGCCGGCGTGACGAGCTGCTGGGCATCAACCGCGCCATGGCGCATCTGGGCATGGCCATCGACCTGGCGCGGCGCAGCGGCCACCGCGTGTTGGGGCTGGTGTACGACCAGGCGCTGTCGGGCGGCTTCATCACCTCGGGGCTGATCGCGGACGCCTGCTATGCGCTGCCCGAGGCCGAGATCCGCGTCATGCGCATCCCCGCCATGGCGCGCGTGACCAAGCTGCCCGAGGCGATGCTGACCGAGCTTTCCAAAGCTAACCCGGTATTCGCGCCGGGCGTGGGCAACTACGTGGCCATGGGCGGCGTGCGTGCGCTGTGGCAGGGCGATCTGCAGGCGGCGCTGCGTGAGGCATTGGTGGATGCGCCAGTGGCCGATGTGCGGGCGCAGGACGGTGCTGCGCGTGGCGGCCGCAAGCTGGCGGCTGTGGTGGCGCAGCGGGTGCTGGACGCGGCGTGACATGAGGCCGCTGCACCGCCACCAGCTCGCGTGGCTGACCGACGCCGGGTGGCAGCGCGTGCAGGGCGGCGCGTGGGATGCGCAGGCGCGCGATTGCCTGGCGCATTGGGCGCATCGGCGGCTGCCGCTGGTCGTCTCGCGGCAGCGGTTGCAGGGTGAGGGCCGGGGCGGCAGTGGCAACAGCAGCAGCAGCAGCAGCAACAGCAACAGCAACAGCAACAGCAACAGCAGCACCAACCGCGAGCTTGTCGTGAGCCTTGGCCTGCCGGCGCCCGGCCGCTGGGACCGGCGCCGCCTGGCGCTGTCCGTGGGGGCGACCGAGATCGAACGCTTCGGTGCCTTTCCCCGTGCGTCCGAATTGCCATGGCTGTTGCCTGCACCAGCAAGCGACGCGTGGCGTGCGCTGTGCGAGGCGCTGTTGGCCTGCGGCGCGCCATCGCGCGTCTACGGCAGCCACGGTTGGCAACTGCTGACGGGCCTGGACCACCTGCGCCCGGGTTCCGACATCGACCTGTGCATCGATGTCAACGGACCGGCCCAGGCCGACGCTGTGGCCACGCTGTTGCGGGCCTGGTCCGACGACCCCGCGCGGCTGGACGGCGAGCTCGTGTTCGACGGTGGCAGCGCCGTCGCCTGGCGTGAGTGGGCGGCCTGGCGCGCCGGGCGCACGCCCTCCGTGCTGGTCAAGCGGCTCGATGGCGTGGCGCTGGCGCACGCGCCGTTCTGGCGCGCCGCAGAGGCGGCGTGATGCACGCGCGACTGCTGCTCCGCGCCGCGCCATGCGGCATCACGCCGCAGGCCATCGGCCGCGCTGCCACGCTGGCGCTGTACGACGAATTGGCCCTGTCACCCAAGCCCGGCCTGGTCACGCTGAGCGACACCGGCAGCCACACGGACATGGACGCCGCCACTTTCATGCGCAGCCTGTTTGCGCTGCGCAGCTACTTCCCGCGCATCGCTGCACTGGGCCGTGACGGCGCGGCGTTCGGCGCGCTGCAGCGCTGCGGCATCGACGCCGAGGCCCGCATGCTGGCCGCCACCGGCGGCATCAACACGCACCGTGGCGCCATCTTCATGCTGGGGCTGTTGTGTGCGTCAGTGGGCGCCGTCGTGCAGGCTGGCGGGCCGCTTCGGCCGTGCGCCGTGCGCGCCATGCTGCAGCAGCGCTGGGGCGGCGCGCTGGCCGCACGGGCGCAGCAGGCACCCTCGATGCCCGGCGGCCTGATCGCGCGTCGCCTGGGCTTGCGCGGTGCAGCGTACGAGGCGGCGAGCGGATTCCCTGCCTTGTTTGAAACGGCTGTGCCGGCGCTGGCCGATGCGCAGGCGCGCGGCCTGCCGCCCCGGCTGGCACGGCTCGACACGCTGTTCCACGTGATGGCTGTGCTGGACGACAGCAACCTCGCGTTGCGTGGAGGCCTGGAAGGCTTGCGGTATGCGCAGGCCGCCGCGCGCGCGTTCATCGCGGCCGGCGGCGCAGCGCAGCCTGGTGCACTGGCCGCCGCCGCCGACACCGGCCGCGCGTTCGTCGCGCGTCGCCTCTCGCCCGGCGGGGCCGCCGACACCGTAGCCGCCGCCTGCTGGCTGCAACGCGTGGCCGAGTTCTGACATGCCTGCCTCCATGGCCACCTTGCACACGGTCCGGCCACGGCCTACCAACGCGCAGCAGTCGACACCGTGGCCTACGCGCTGATGTTCTCGGGCCAGGGCCTGCAGCACCCCGGCATGCTGCCCTGGCTGGCCGAGGATGCGCTGACGCGCGGCGTGGCCGCGCGACTGGGCGTTGCCGACTGGCGCGCTGGGCCGGCCGATGCACAGCACCTTGCAGCGGATGCAGATGTGTGGCCCGATTGGGCCGCCCGCAACGCCCACGCCCAGTGCCTGCTGACCGGCCTGGCGCTGGCCGCCTGGTCGCAAATGGCGACGCAGCTGCCGCCACCCGCTGCCATTGCCGGCTACAGCGTCGGCGAGCTGGCGGCCTTCAGCGCGGCCGGCGTGTTCGACGCCGCGACGGCACTCGACCTGGCCGGCCAGCGCGCCGCCGCCATGGACGCTTGCGCCGCCCAAGCCCCCGGCGGCCTGCTGGGCCTGAGCCACATTGCCCCGTCAACGCTCGATCGCCTGCTGGCCGGCAGCGGCCTGGCCATCGCCATCCGCAACGCACCCGACAGCGTGGTGCTCGGCGGCCCGCCAGCGGCATTGGCGCACATGGCGGCGGCGGCCATGGCCGAAGGTGCCCACGCCACACCGCTGCGCGTGGCGGTCGCGTCGCACACGCCATCCATGCAGCCGGCGGCCGATGCCTTCGCCTTGGTGCTGGCCGGCCTGCCGCTGGCGCGCCCGCGCACGGTGCTGTTCAGCAACGCGGCCGACCGCATCGCCAGCGCCGAGCAGGCCCGCCACGCACTGGCTGCACAGATCGCCACGACCGTGCGCTGGGACGAGTGCATGGACAACCTGCACGCCCGCGGCGTGGGCCGTGTGCTGGAGATCGGTGCCGGCCAGGCCCTGGCGCGCCTGTGGAACGCGCGCTTCCCCGAAGTGCCGGCGCGCTCGGCCGACGAGTTCCGTAGCGCGCGGGCGGTGGTGCAGTGGCTGGGGCAGGGGTGAGAGAAGGGAGGCCAGGTATCGAATGGCGTTCTGGCGGTGACCGCTGCAGGGTCAAAGACAGCGCAGTCTTCGTGATACGAGCGGACGCCCGAAGCCCTGACGCCGTCCCGTCCTCCGGCGCTGCGCCACCCAGGCCACGCGGGCCGTCAACATCAGCCTGACCTTCCGCAACTGGCTGTTCGGTGCGCACATCCACCACTACGAACTGCAGGGCGCGGACCGGGCCACCTATGGCGACAGATTGCTGGCCGAACTGTCCGAAGCGTTGCGCGGCCACTGCGTCAGCAACAGCGACCGGCGCCAGCTCTATGGCTACCTGGCTTTCTACCGCGCCTACCCGCAGATTGTGCGGACGGTGTCCGCACCATTCGCAGCGCTGCAACCTTCGCCGCCGCGGGGCGAGAAAGTGCGGACGCTGTCCGCACAATCGCCGGCCGTGTCCGCTGCGGACCCGGCACTGCTCGTCAACCGTCTCTCGTACAGTCACTTCGAACAACTGGTGGACCTGGACGACACGCAGCAGCGTGCCTTCTACGAAGCCGAAGCCCTGCGCGGCACCTGGTCCGTGCGCGAACTCAAGCGCCAGATCGCCACGCAGTACTACCAGCGTAGCGGCTTGTCCACGAACAAGGCCGCGTTGTCGAAGCGCGCCCATGCCGGCGCCGAGCGGGCCGCGCCGCAGCATGTGATCCGCGACCCCTACGTGTTCGAATTCCTGGGTCTCAAGGCGCAGGAGGTGGTGACCGAAGCCAATTGGAAGACGCCCTGCTCGACAAGCTCCAGGCCTTCCTGCTGGAGCTGGGCCACGGCTTCTGCTTCGAGGCCCGGCAAAAACGCCTGCTGATCGGCGGCGAGCACTTCTTCGTGGACCTGGTCTTCTACCACCGCGTGCTCAAGTGCCATGTGCTCATCGAACTGAAGAACGACGCCTTCCGCCACGAGCACCTGGGCCAGCTCAACAGCTACGTGGGCTACTACCAGCAGCACGAAATGCGCGACGGCGACCAGCCGCCCATCGGCATCCTGCTGTGCACGCGCAAGAACGCCGAACTGGTGCAGTACGCACTGGCGGGCATGAGCAACCAGTTGTTCGTGTCGCGCTACCAGGTGCAGTTGCCGGGCAAGGAGGAGATGGCGGCGTTTCTGCAGAGGGCGGTGGAGGAGTTGGGGGCCAGCCAATGACAGCGGCGCAGCTCGCGAGCTCAAGCCGCGACGGTGGTCAGGACAAACACGCGACCGGTCGCACATCGACGTGGTCACCCTCAACCCTGAACGAACGGAGGTGCTCGACGCCGCGATTGCGCGCATGAATATGCAGCCATTGGCTGCTTGAGGCGACAAGTAGCTTGACGCGCACCGGATGCGCTGCCGGTCCTCAGGGTGGATGTGGGCCAGCCACCTGTCCGCACTGCTGAAGGTGAACCAGGTGGATTCGTCGTGCCCCTGGCGGCTCACCACCAGTGGCAGTTTTTCGCGGTACACCGGCGTGCCGGCCAGCGCGGTGCGCACCAGAGGGTCGACCTCGGGCCAGATCTCGGCCCAGACTTCGTGCACGGGCGCGCCCATTGCGCACGGGTGTTGGCCGCCGAGCACGCGTGCATAGGGGTCGTTGTAGACCATGCCCAGTGTGTCGCCCCAGGCCAGCCACATTGGCAGCGGCGAGTCGAGCGCCAGCGACACGGCGGCCCGCAAGGCGCGCGGCCAGGCACCGGGGTCATCGCGGCCATGTCGCCTGACGATGGGTGGGCGCCGTGTCTGAAAATCAGCATCGCTTGGGGTCGGCGCGTGTTGGCGCCACTGCGGTGAAGCCGCAAAATCGCAGGCCCATTGGCCGTTGAGGCCCTGTTTGTCTTCCCGGAATCTTCCACGATGCAAGCCATGTTCCCCCACGGTTTCGCGGGCCAGCCCGAGATCGACGAAGCCTACGACCCGTTCCGCCGCGCTGCCGATGCAGCAGCCTCGAACCGGCACTTCGCCGAGCGCAGCGAGGAGGCTCGCCGCACGCTGGCCTACCGCCCGGCCGTCCCCTATGGCCCGACCCGGGCCGAGACGCTGGACATCTTCCCCGCCGCCCGGCCTGGCGCGCCGGTGTTCTTCTTCATCCACGGCGGCTACTGGCGCGCACGCGCCGCGCGAGACTTCAGTTGCGTGGCCTTCGGGCCGCAGGCGATGGGCTTCACCACGGTGGTCATCGACTACGCGCTGTGCCCGGCCGTCACGCTGGACGAGATCGTGCGCCAGGTGCGTGCGGCAGCGGCCTGGACGCTGCGCCACATTGCCGAGCACCACGGCGACCCGCAGCGCATCGTCATCGGTGGCAGCTCGGCCGGCGGCCACCTGGGCGCCATGCTGCTGACCACGCGCTGGCGCGAGGACTACGGCCTGCCGGACGACCCGTTCGCCGGCGCCGTGCTGCTGAGTGGCCTGTACGACATCGCGCCCCTGCGCTACAGCTACCTGCAGCCGCTGATCCAGCTGGACGAAGGCCTGGTGCGCCGCAATTCGCCCACGCACCTGGTGCGGCCCAGCGCCACGCGGCTGCTGCTGGCCTGGGGCGGGGCCGAGCAGCCGGCGTTTGCGCAGCAGTCGCATGGCTTGCACGACGCATGGCAGCGGGCGGGCAACCACAGTGAGCTGCTGGAGCTGCCGGGGGCGGACCACTTTCAGGCAGTGGTGCCCCTGGAGCAGCCAGGCAGCGTGCTGTGCCGGGCGGTGAAGGCGTTCGCGGGGGGTTGATCGCGCAGGCGCGTTCAGCGCCAGACGATAGGCAAACGGGCCAGGCGCTTACAGCGCCCGTGCGCCTGGGATGACCTGGAATCCGTGGTCGGTCGGCACACTCCTTTCACCGTCTCGCAAGAGGCTTTCACAGGAACACGACATGACGACTGCCAACCAGATCCAACCGACCGCATTGAACATCGACCCGACGACCGGCATGCCATTGACCCAGGCGAACGGGAGCGAGATCGTCAGCACCGAAGTGCTGACCGACGACGACGTGGCCGACGTACTGAACGATCTGCTGGAGAACGCGCGCGACGGCGAGTACGGCTTCCGTACCTGCGCCGAGCAGGTCGAGTCGGCCGGTGCCAAGCAGCTGTTTGCCTCGCGGGCAGACGGCTGCCGCCAGGCGGGTGAAGAGCTGATCCCGCTGATCCGCCAGTACGGTGGCGAGCCCGCTTCCGGCGGCACGGCCGCAGGCGCACTGCACCGCGGCTGGGTGCAGATCAAGGGCACCGTGGGCGCGGACAGCGAGCTGTCGATCCTGGAATCGTGCGAGCGTGGTGAAGACACCGCCATCGCACGCTACCGCAAGGCGCTGAAGCAGGCACTGCCGGCTGGTGTGCGCGCCGTGGTGCAGCGCCAGGCCGATGGCGCGCAGAAGAACCACGACCAGATCCGCGACCTGCGGGACGCGGCGCGCGCACGCGGCTGATGGGGTGAGGGGCGGGTCCGCAGGTTAGCCTGGCGGGCCCGTCAGCGAACAATCTTTGTCAGCTTCTCGAAGCTGTCGAAGACGTCGTACCGAACGTTTTCGGGATTGAACCGTCGATTGATTTCCTCAAAGAACTTCCGCGCGCATGCGATCTTCGTCGCCTCGATGGGCCTGAGCGCCAGTGACGATAACGACCCCTTGGTCTCCGTCACAAAGTACATGTGCCGGACCCGGCCCTCCTGGAACGCAATGGCCCAGTTCGGGCTGTAGTTGCCCACCGGCGTGGGGCCTGTTCGTCGGACGGGCGGTAGCTCTCACTGGCACGTTGGGGTAGTCCCAGCCTTCGCGCAGGGCCGAGTGCGAAAAGATGAAACGCACCGGCTCGTCCAGCGACAGCAGCCGCTCCTTGTTCTTCAGGATCAGGTCGTAGGCGTCCACGTCGTCCGACAGCCCGGCGTTCTCACCCCGCGCCGCCACGGCAGGGTCGGCCAGTCGGCGCGTGCGCTTGTCTACGGCGAAGTAGCCCTCGTGCGTCTTGCTGGCGTCGATGGCTTTCAAGTGTCGGATGTAGTCCGTCTCCACAAGCTCCATCACCTCGTTCTGGTACAGGCGGTCCTCTTTCTCGAACACGCGTGCGTAGCCCTGGGTCTTGAACTTGAGCTTCATGCTTATTTCTGCAATGTCTTTCTGCAATGCGCCTTTGGCGCGTCTTGCAGAAAGAAATAAGTCATTGATTCAAAACAGAAAAATTTCTGGCAGGCAAGGTTAGCCCGCAATCCCTCTATTTTTCTTTCTGCATCGCATGTCTTGCAGAAAGCCGGTTCGCGCGGGCGCGCCGCTTGCACGCTTCACGATGTTTCCGTACGTCGTTCTGCAACACCGCACGGAAGGAGACTGCAAGAAGGCGCAAGTCATTGTTTTTTCAGGATTTTGCGCAAGGGCTTGACCCTGACGGCATCCATTTCGGGTGGATTCCTTTCTGCAAGTTGCCAGACCGGCTGCGCCCGGGTCCCACTGTTGCGGATCCGGCCCGCGCGTCGCAGATTGCTCAGCAGGTTGCCGATCTTGTGGTCCTTCTGCACAGGCGTCAGCGCGTCGCTGAGCTTTTGCGTCAGCAGATCGTTGACCTCCGCGCGCGTGGCCTGGCCGAATTCGGTGAGCAGGTCCACGACCTGCTGCACATAGAACGCATCGTCCAGGGCGCGCGTGCGGATGTAGTCCGCCTTGCTGGCCGTGGCCTTGGCCACGACGGCAGACACCCGGTAGCTCGGTTTGCGCCCCTCGATCAGGCCAGCCTTGCGCAAGCGCGCGGCCACGGCATCCTCGATGGGCAGCTTCTTCTGCACCCGGTCCAAGGCCAGCACATCGGCCAGGTCCATCTGCGTGTTCTGGATCAGCATGCGGCTGTACGACGGGTCCACCACGGCACCGTGGATGGTGAGCCTGACGGCGCCGCTTTCCGTGAGGTCGTAATCGGGCAGCGGAAAGTAGCGCCGGGCCTGGCGCGCATGCATGTCGTGGATGCCGAAGCCCATGGTGTCGATCATCGACAGCTCCGCCATCGCCTGCGCCAGAAACGGGTTGCGGTAGCGACGAGGCAGTCGGTTACCTGGGATGTAGTCCTCCGGCTGCCCCTCGAAAAAGCTGCCTTCGTTCTCGAACAGCAACCGGTCCGGCTGCTCGGTGACAGCCACCCGGCCCATGCGCCCATAGTCCTGGTGCGCCACGCAGTTGTGCAGTGCCTCCAGCACGATCTTCTGGTCGTACTTCGACACCTCGACCGGCAGCAGCGCGTCCTGCGGCAGGATCCGAAGCTGGATGTTGCGGATGCGCTGGTAGAGCTGCGTGGTGCTCAGCAGAAAGGGCGGGCCGAAGTGTTCGTAGGCGCGTTCGGGGCCGTCGAGCTTCCAGGTCAGTTGGGCGGGGTGCGGCGACAGGTGCCATGCGGACTCGGCCTTGCCCAGCAGCAGCAGGGCCGTGCGGGTGACGCGGCCGTCCTGCGTCACGTGGGCGCGGTCCAGGAAGGTCGCCGTCGGCCAGCCCATGACCTCGGCTGCGTCCAGGCGGTTGGCGTGCTTCTGCGCGAACAACTCCCGCGCTTTTGCCACGGCCGCGTCGTCCAGGTTGTCCAGCGTGGCGCCGGGCACGACCTGTGCCGACCAGTCCTGCGCCAGGGTTTGTTGCCGGATGGCGTCGAGCTTGTCCAGGCCCAGCGGCGCGCGGCTTTCGCCGGCCCGCGCGTAGTAGTGGCCCTGCCAGGCCATCGGCATCCCGCGCGGCGCGGGTGGAATCTCGAACAACACCACCCGCCCGTTGGCGTGGTCCAGCACGTGGATGTTGCGGAAGGTGATGCTGGGCTCCGTGCCCTGGGCCACCTGCTGCTTCAGGCTCTGCAGCCGCTCTGGCTCCGGGCGGTAGTCGCTACCCACCACGGCGCGTTGCTTGTCATCCACGCCGAACACCAGCCAGCCACACTCCGCGCCGCGCAGATTGGCCTCGTTGCCCAGCGCAGAGAAGTACTGCCCGATCCTGTCGGTGTCGTAGTCACGCCCGGCGCGCTTGAACTCCACCACCTCGTTCTCCCAGGTGGCGATCAGGCGGTCCAGCAATGCGGTCAGCGTGGCCTGGTCCATGGCGACTCCCTCACAGGCACTTGACCTCGGTGCCCGGCGAGAGCTGGCGGAAGATCTGCTCCACATTGATCTTCATCGCGCTGTCGCGAAAGCCCGCGTCGCGGAACACCGCGCGCAGCGCCTGCAGCCGGGCCAACTCCTTGACCAGAGCTTCGCCCACGCCACCCACAGCGTCGAACCAGGCGGCCAGCGTTGCCGTCCATGCTTTGCGTAGACGAGGACGCAATCGTGATCTTCCGAGAACCAACGCGCGCTGTTCTTCGGCGAAAAGACCTTCTGCCAGATGACCTGCGCGACGAAGGTCGCCATCCGCCTGCACGCAGGCAAATTGCTGCATCTGCGCCTTGCTGCGGTTGGACTTGAAACGTGCCTTGCGCTGTAGCCATTCCGCACACTCGCGTGCGATGGCGCGTTGGGTGAGCTGGTTGCGTAGCTGGACCTCGAACTCGCTGCCGTACAGGCTGCGTTCGCGGTCGATCTTGGGATGTGGAACTCCTTGCGCTCCTTGCGGATCTTGTCGCCGACTTCATCGGCCACGAAGGTGGGCGCGGTGAAGATGAACTGGAGTTCTTCGATCTGCTCCAGCTCGGACCGCAGCGCCTCGAAAGCGTACATGGAGAAGCAAGAGGCGGCGACCTTCAGACGTGCCCCGGGCCGGAGCGCCTGCTTCAGGTCCTCTCCGAAAAGGACAATTATGTTGTCAAGGAGCTCCATGGGCCGCCACTGTAAGCGCTCCAAAGCGCCCGCTACCGACTCACGTGACCACCCGCAGCGCCCCGCAGTTCCAGCACTGCTCGAACGGCCCCTCGACAACCTCCTCGCAGCCCTGGCACACCCAGCGTCGCTCGACCGGGTGCTGCAGCAAGTCCACCATGCGCACCGCGCGGACATGGTGCTCGTCTTCTTCGACCCACACTTCGGGCAGTGCCTGGTCCGGCGGAATTTCGCCGACGATGCCGCTGGCGAACGCACGCTGCACCGTGGCGGGCATGCCGGCTTGGGTCAGCATGTCGACCCACAGCGTGGCGATCATCAGGTTGGGGGCTTGCACGACACGCTTCATGGCCGGCGCACCGTGTCCTGTCGGCTCGCGCCCGCAGCGATGTGCACCGGCGCAGCGCGGCTCGGGTATGGCGCGGTCCGAGGATTCACCGCGGTGCCAGGATCGCCATCGTGATGCGCGAGACGCAGGTCAGCTCACCCGCGTCGTTGCGCAAGTCGATCTGCCACACGTGCGTGGTGCGCCCGGTGTGCACCGGCCGGGCGATGCCGGTGACCCAGCCACTGGTGGCGCCGCGCAGGTGGTTGGCGTTGATGTCCAGGCCCACGGCGCGCCAGCCTTCGGGCACTGAGTAGGCTGCGCCGCAGGAGCCCAGCGTCTCGGCCAGCACCACACTCACGCCGCCGTGCAGCAGGCCGTAGGGCTGGCGCGTGCGCGGGTCGACCGGCACGCGGCCGGTGATGAAATCGTCGCCTACTTCCAGAAACTCGATGCCCAGATGGCCCACGGCGGTGCCGACGTGGATCGAGGATAGTTCTTCGACGGAGACCGGTTTTTTCCAGATCGGCATGTGCGCTTCCTGCGGGTGTGGTGGCAACCGCCCACTATACGGAGAGCGGTGGTGCTGCGCAGGCCAGCGGCCTGCGCTCGGGCACCGGTCCTACGCCAGCGTACGCCTCGTCCGGCTTGTGGCGACACCGACCACCGCCGCACACTGGCGCCCCACCTACCTGGCCCCTTCCCGGTCATTGCTTGAGCCCCATGCGCATGCCGTCGCCGCGCTTTTGGAAGATCGCCATCGCACTGCCTGTTGCCGTGGTAGCGGTGGCCGGCGCGGCGCTGGCCTGGTGGTTGCCGACGGACGAGGAGCTGGCCACGCGCGTGGCGCGCGTGGCCAGCGACGCGATGGGCGTGGAGGTGACGGTCGGCGCCGTCGAATGGGGCTTGCTGCCGTCGCCGCACGTGGTGCTGCGCGATGCCGCAACGCGCCAGGAGAAGCCGCTCCAGCTGCAGCGCCTGGAGTTGCAGCCCCGGCTGTGGCCCCTGCTGTCCGGCCGGGTGGAACTGACGCGGGTCCTGCTCGATGGTGGGCGCATCGAGCAGCGCTCGCTCAGTGCGCTGGGCCCGGCGCCTGCGGGTGAAGAACAAGCGATGCGCCCCGGCACGCTGGAGCTGGGCCGTGTGCAGATCCGTGATCTGACGTGGGTGTCGCGCACCGGCGTCGCTGCGGTCTACGACGCCGAGGCCGATTTCGCACCCGGCCTGCGGCTGGCGCAAGCCACCGTGCGCCGCCCCGGTGCGCAACCCGCTGCCGACATCGTCATCACGCGCGACACCGCCGAGGCAGACAGCGCCATGCAGCGCTTTCGCCTGCAGGCGCGGCTGGGCGGCGGCACGGCCGATGGCGAGGCCACGGTGCAGGTGGGTGCGGACGGCCGCCTGCGCCTGCGCGGCCAGCTGTCGCCACGCGGCGTGGAGCTGCAGGCTGCGCTGAACGCCTTCCACCGCCGCTCTCCGGTGCGCGGCGCCGCCAACGGCGAGACCACGCTGGATGCCGACGGGGCCAACCCGCTCGCGCTGGTGCAGCACCTGCACACCCGCACCCGTTTCACGATGGCGCCGGCCACGCTGACACGCTTCGACCTGGACCGCGCTGTGCGCACGCTGGGGCGCGAACACCAGGGCCAGACCGCCATCACGCAGTTGACCGGCCAGGTCGACACGCAGAACACGCCGGAAGGCATGGTCATGCGCTTCACCGACCTGAAGGCAAGCTCCGGCGCGTTCACTGCCACCGGCCAGGCGCGGCTGGCCAACCGGCGGGTCGTCGGCACCGCAGCCGTCGACCTGGTCGATGGCCTGGTCGGCGTGCCGGTGCGCATCGAAGGCCCATTGGACAGCCTGAAAGTCACCGTCTCGAAGGCGCCGCTGGTGGGCGCGGCCGTTGGCACCGCCGTGCTGCCCGGCGTGGGCACGGCCATTGGCGCGGCCATCGGCCGCCTGCTGGGCGGGGCCGACGCCCCGGCCAAGCCCGCGTCCAAACCTTGAGTCTGCGCCTGGGCGAGCGGCCCCTATCATGCTCGCCAGCCGACACCAGGAGACCGCACACCATGGCCGAGCACGTGACCGCCCGCACCCCGCAGATCAACCGCTACCTGGACTGGTTGCAGGCCACGCGCGGCCTGACGTTTGCCGACTACGACGCGCTGTGGCGTTGGTCCACCACCGATCTGGAGGGCTTCTGGCAGAGCATCTGGGATTACTTCGAGATGCAATCGCCCACACCGCACTGCGCGGCGCTGGCCCATGACGCCATGCCCGGCGCCCAATGGTTCACCGGCGCGCAGACCAACTATGCGCACCAGGTGCTGCGCCACGTGGACGCCGCGCACGCAGCAGGCTGCCCGGCCATCGTCAGCGACAACGAACGTGGCCAGCGCCGCGAGATGAGCTGGCCCGAGCTGCGACGCCAGGTCGCGGCGCTGGCGTTGCACCTGCAGGCCCAGGGCGTGCAGCCGGGCGACCGCGTGGCCGCCTATTTGCCCAACATCCCCGAGACCATCGTGGCCTTGCTGGCCGTGGCCAGCATCGGCGCTGTGTGGAGTGTCTGCGCGCCCGACATGGGCGAGGCCGCCGTGCTCGACCGCTTCCGCCAGATCGAGCCCGTCGTGCTGATCGCCTGCGATGGCGTGACGTACGGCGGCCGAGACCTGGACCGGACCAACACCGTGGCCGAACTGCGCGCCGCATTGCCCAGCGTGCGCCACCTGCTGGTACACGCCAACCTGGGCGGCCTGGCCCCCGTGCCCGGCAGCACGCCGCTGGCGCCGGTGCTGGCGCGTGACGATGCCGCCACGGCCGCGTTCACGCCCCTGTGGCTGCCGTTCGATCACCCGCTGTGGATCGTCTATTCCAGCGGCACCACCGGCCTGCCCAAGCCCATCGTGCATGGCCACGGCGGCGTTGTCGTCGTGGCGCTGGCGCTGGGCACACTGCACAACGACATCGGCTGCAGCTACCGCGAAGGCTCACGCGACGAACGGTACCTCTGGTACAGCACCACCGGCTGGATCGTGTGGAACGGTCAGGTCGGCGGGTTGCTGAACGGCACCACCTGCTGCCTCTTCGACGGCAGCCCCGGCGGCCCGCGCGAGGCGCCCGACTGGGGCGTGCTGTGGCGCTTTGCCGAGTCGACCGGCGTCACCTTCCTCGGCGCCGGTGCCGCCTTCTATGGCAACTGCATGAAGGCCGGGTTGGACCTGACCGCCTGGCCCGGCCTGGCCCGTGTGCGGGCGCTCGGGACGACCGGCTCGCCGCTGTCCGAAGACGTGCAGCGCTGGGGCATTGCCGCGTTCCAGAAGCTCGGCGTCGAGGAGATCTGGTGGTGCAACGTCTCCGGCGGCACGGACTTCGCGGGCGCCTTCATCGGCGGCCTGCGCACCTTGCCGCAGACGCCGGGCAAGATGCAGTGCCGCATGCTCGGCGCGGCCGTCGAGGCCTGGAACGAGGCCGGTCAGGGCGTGATCGGCGAAGTCGGCGAGCTGGTCTGCACACGGCCCATTCCGTCGATGCCGCTGTACTTCTGGAACGACCCCGGCAACGCCCGCTACGTCAGCAGCTACTTCGACACCTATCCCGCCAACGACGCGCGGCGACCCGGCCAGGGCGCCGTGTGGCGCCATGGCGATTGGCTGAAAGTCGACGCCGACGGCACCTGCATCATCTTTGGCCGCAGCGACGCCACCATCAACCGCCACGGCCTGCGCATGGGCACCAGCGAGATCTACAGCGCCATCGAAGCCCTGCCCGAGGTGATGGACAGCATGGTCGTCGACCTCGAATACCTGGGCCGCCCCAGCTGGATGCCGCTGTTCGTCGTGCTGCGCCCCGGCCTGGTGCTGGACGATGCGCTGCGCACGCGGCTGAACGACGCCGTGCGCCGCGCGCTGTCGCCACGCTTCGTGCCCGATGCGATCCACCAGGTGGCGGAGATCCCGCGCACGCTGTCGGGCAAGAAGCAGGAGCTGCCGATCAAGAAGCTGCTGCTCGGCCAGCCGCTGGACAAGGTGCTGAACCGCGAGGCCATGGCCAACCCGGCCTGCCTGGACTGGTACGTGGCGTTCGCGCGGGACCACGCGCTGGCGCACGGGTGACGGGCGCGTCGACAGCGCTCGGCCGCGCCATCGCGCCGCTGGCCGGCACGCACCCCGGCGACTCGGGCATCTTCACGCTGTCCGATGCGCGCGAGGCCTTCGCCGCGCGCATCCTGCTGGCCCGTGCGGCCGAGCGCACGCTGGATGTGCAGTACTACATCTGGCATGCCGACACCACCGGCACGCTGCTGCTCGAGGCGCTGCACGAGGCCGCCGACCGCGGCGTGCGCGTGCGCCTGCTGCTGGACGACAACGGCACGGCCGGGCTGGATGCCACGCTCGCCGCGCTGGACACGCATCCGCAGATCGAGGTGCGGCTGTTCAACCCATTCCGCGTGCGCCGCCCCAAGTGGCTGGGCTACCTGACCGACTTCGCGCGGGCCAACCGGCGCATGCACAACAAATCGTTCACGGCCGACCACGAGGCCACCATCATCGGCGGGCGCAACGTCGGCGACGAATACTTCGGCGCCACCGAGGGCGTGCTGTTCGCCGACCTCGACGTGCTGGCTGCGGGCCCGGTGGTGCACGACGTGGCGCAGGATTTCCAGCGCTACTGGGACTGCGCTTCGTCCCATCCCGCAGCGCAGGTGCTGCCGCCGGCCGACCCGGCGCAGCTGCAGGCGCTGGCCGCGCGCGCCCGCAGCGCCGAGCGCGACCCGCGCGCCGCCGCCTATGTCAAGGCCATTGCACGGATGCCCTTCGTGCGCGAGCTGATGCAGGGCCGCCTGCCGATGCAGTGGGCGCCGACGCGCCTGGTCAGCGACGATCCGGCCAAGGGCCTGGGCCACGCGCGCGACAAGGGGCTGATGGTGCGCCAGTTGACCGACATCCTCGGCCAGCCGGAGAGCCACATCGACCTGGTGTCGCCGTACTTCGTGCCCACGCTGGCCGGCGTCAAGGCGTTCGAGGCCATGCGCCAGCGCGGCGTGCAGGTGCGCATCCTCACCAATGCGCTGGAGGCCACCGACGTGGCCGCCGTGCATGCCGGCTATGCCAGGCGCCGCCGGCGCCTGCTGCGGGCCGGTGTGGAGCTGTACGAGCTGCGGCGCCAGCCGGTGCCCGATGGCGCACCCACACGGCGGCGCGGGCTGTTCTGGCGCGCCAGGTCGCGGCGCGACGGTGGCGACCTGGGCGATCTCGGCGGCAACAGCGGCAAGGGCAAGAAGGCCGGCAAGCGCGGCGGTGCCTTCGGCAGCTCCAGCTCCAGCCTTCACGCCAAGACCTTCGCCGTGGACGGCGAGCATGTCTTCATCGGCTCGTTCAACTTCGACCCGCGCTCGATCCACCTGAACACCGAGCTCGGCTTTGTCATCGACAGCCCGGCGCTGGCGCGCGAAGTCGACGCCGCCTTCGACGGGCCGGTCACCGAGCAGGCCTACACCGTGCACCTGGACGCGCACGGCGCCGTGTACTGGACCGTGCAGATCGGCGGGCGCACTGTGCGCCACACCACCGAGCCCGGCACCCGCTGGTGGCTGCGCGCCGGCGTGAGGTTGCTGTCGTGGCTGCCGATCGAGTGGCTGCTGTAGCGCTGGACCCGGGGCGTTGTCAGGGGATGGCGAACGACGCGCGGATCGCCTGCGCCGTTTCGCGCTGCACAAAATAGTTGGTGTGGTGCACCCGCTCGCCGGTGCCGAAATCGTGGGCGATGGTGATGGGCCTGCCGTCGGCCACCTCGGCCATGGAATGGGTGTCGACCACCAGGTCGTTGTGGCCCCGGAACACGGTGTCGGCCGCCCAGTCGCCCATGCGCTGCATGGGCCTTGAGAACACGCGCAGGAAGTTCCAGCCGATCTCGCGCGGCTCGAAGTTGGCCTGCACCGCGGCGTAGCGGATCTGCCCGGCCGTGAAATCGGCGCTGCCGGTGTTGGCGCGCAGGCGCAGCAGTTCCTGGTTGTTGCCGGTGTGCGATTGCGCGTCCAGCCCGGGCACCAGAGCCAGCGCGGCGTCGAGCAGCGGCGTCTTCGCCGTCAAAGTGGTCACGGCACTGACCACCCGCAGCAACCCGCTGGCCGCCAGGAACAGCGGGTTGGCGCTGGCCAGGTCGCCGGCCGTGCGCAGCATGTCGGCCACGTTGGTCAAGAGGTCCAGCGTGTGGCGCAGGTTGGGCGCTGCCGCCAGGCTGGTGCCGGCCAGCGGCGCGCCGACGAACAGCACCCGGCGCTTGAGCGCGGGCTCGGCATAGCCCTCGCAGAACCAGCGCGCCACCAGCCCACCGCGGCTGTGGCAGACCATGTCCAGACTGGCCGGGCCGGGCCGCAGCAGCGCGGCCAGGTCGAAGGCGTTGAGCATCGGGCTGACGGCCAGCGTCGGGTGGTCGTAGGCCAGCACCAGGTCGTAGCGGCGTTCGGCATCGGCCAGCAGCTTGCGGCCCACCGCCGTGCTCGAAAGGCCGCGCTCGATCAGCGACTCGGAGTTGCTGAAGGTGCCGTGGACGAACAGCAGCACGCGCTTGCCGGCGGCCTTGGCACTGTCGGGGAACGGCTCCAGCGCGCCGTTGCGCAGCCGCCGCAGGCCGTTGCGCACGCCGCCCTCGGCCGACAGCGGCGTCAGCGTGCGGTCCAGCGACACCAGCGCCCGGTACACGTCGGACGTGGGCAGCGCCTCGAACGCGTACTGCTTGACCACCTGCCCGGCCGGCAGCGCGGCCCGGCTGGCCCGTGGCGCACCGTGCGGTGCGGCCGCCGCTCCAGTGCGCCAGCGCAGCACGCCGCCTTCGCGCACCAGCGAGACGATCTGCTGCTGCGGCAGGCGCTCGCCGGGTGTGCCGGGTGGCCGCTGGCGCCGGTAGCTGGCGCGCTGGGCCGGTGCGCGCGTGATGCCCGGCGGCAGTTGGTCCAGCGGCCGCACACCGTCGATCTGCGGCACCTGCTCCAGCCACTCGCGCGTGGCGACTTTGTCGATCGGTGCGGGTGCGGCGCCCATGGCTTGCGCTCCGTCAGCTGAACTTGTCGAACAGCGGCAGCGGTGTCACGCGCGCGGCCCGGGCCGACTGGATGTCGATCATCGCGTCGAAGCTCTGCGGGTGCAGCTGCGCCGAGCCTTGTTCCAGCGACTCGAAGAAGCCGCGCCGCGCCGTCACGTAGGTGGTCTCGAACGGCACCAGCGTGCCCTGCTGCACGTAGCCCAGCAACTCGCCCAGGTTCATCGGCTCGTCGAACAGCCAGCGCTCGGTCTGGCCGGTGGTGGCCACCGGATCGCTGGTCGGCATCGCGTTGGCGGCGTCGCTGCTCTGGTCGAAATTGCTCATGCGCCACCAGGCCTTGTCGCTGCGCCAGTAGCCCGGGAAGGCGTGGCCGGTGATCAGGAACACCACCGGGTAGATGCCGATGAACTCCAGGCACGAGGCGAACAACAGCGCCAGGTCGATGCAGGTGGCGGCGTTGCCGCGAAAGATCTCGCTCGGGCTGCGCAGGCGTTGCGAGCGGCTGGTGTAGGAGGGCGGCGGGTTGATGTAGTTGATCGGAAGGTCGTGCTGGATTGCGGCCCAGATGGCCTGCACCTGCGCGTCCACGACGTCGGCGGCGTTGCTGTCGTCATCGGCCAGCCGCTGGTAGCCGTCGAAGCCGGCCGAGCAGTCGTCCAGCAGCGTGCGCAGGTAGCGCTGCGCGGCGTCGATGACCTTCAGCACGGCCGGGTCGCGCGGCAGCACGAAGCAGGGCAGCCAGCGGTGGTCTTCGCCGTCGTCGCGCCACTCGTCGGCCGGCAGGATGGTGACGCGCTCGCTGGATTCGCGCAGCACGCGGTCGCCGCAGGTCACGCGCACATACAGGTTGGTGCGCAGGCTCTCGGTGCAGTGGCGCAGCAGGCCGGCCACCAGTGGCAGGCGGATCTTGTCTTTCAGCTCCAGCGGCCCGGCCTCCTGCGGCAGCGGCTCCGAGAAGCGGCAGCGGCACCGGTCGCTGCCCACCTCCAGCACGACCTCGACCTGCACCGGCGGCAGGCTGCCGCACAGCGTCTTGTCGATGATGAAGCTGGCAAACGGCGTGCGGTCGTTGTGCAGCAGCGAGTAGTTCAGGCTGGTGCTGGTCGGGCCACGGCGGTTGCGCGCGGTGTCTGCGGTGCGGTCGGCCACCATCGTCACGTTCAGCGTCAGGCAGCTGGCATCGATCGGCTCGGGTGCCTGCTGGGGCATGGGCGTTTGCCCCGGCGCAGGCAGGGCGCCCGGTGCGGCGGCCGCGCGCCGGGCGGCGGCAGCGGGCTCGGCGTGCAACAGCGAGCGACGGCTCCATAACACCACGCCGGTGCCGTTGGCGCCGGTCTGCGTGGCCCAGTTGCGGCGCGCTTCGGCGAACGCGGTCGGCAGATCCTGCGTGCGCGCCCAGTTGCCGTAGAGGTGCCCGAAGAACAGCATGGCGTCGGCGTCGGTCAACGCGTCCTGGAAGGCAATGGCGTGTTCGGCGCCGTAGGCCACGCACAGCGCGCCGATGCGCGGGGCGCTGAAGCAAGAGCTCACGGCCACCAGCCAGGGCTTGCGCCCGGCAGCCGTCACCAGGCCCGCCACGTCGGCTGGCGACACGCTGTCGTGGCCGGGCGACGCGCTGCGCAGCACGAAGCTGTCGCCGTTCTCGCCGCTTTCGCCGCTCGGGGTCGCAATGGTCTGGGCCTTCTCGGCTTTGGTCGGTGGCGGCGGCGGGTCGCCGTTCATGTGCAGCAGCGCAGCACGGTCGATGCCGGCCAGGTGCACGATGGCCGGCTGCTCGGCCAGCACGCGGGCGCGCAAGGCGGCCCGGTCTGGCTCGGCGAGCAGCGGGTCGGCGCCGGTGGGAATGGCGCGGGCCAGCGCGCGCATCACCATCGCGCACTCGCCGGCCAGGTCGTACATCCGGTCGATGGGCGTGGGCGCGCTGCGCACCACCAGCAGCGAATCCGGGGGTGCGCGCGAGGGCGTTGCCGCCTGCGCGCATGCCAGATGGCGCAGCACGGTGAAGCGGGCATCGTCCTCACGGTACGGCAAGGTCAGCAGCGACAGCGCGCTCTCCCACGGGAACAGCCGCGCCGTCCAGCCCTTGGCCTCGTGCTCGAACGGGATCTCGACCTGCGCGGTGCCGGCAGCGGCGATGGCCCGCACCCGCATTTCGAAGTCTGCAGGGTCGAGCTTGCAGACTTCCTGCATGAAGGCGGCCAGGTCGCCGGCAAGCCGCTCGCGCGTGGTGGCGGTGATGCGCTGGCGGTTCGCCACCACGTAGCGCCAGCGCTGCACGAAGGGGTGGAACGCAGTGTCGTCCGTGGTCAGCGAGAGCTGGGCCAACTGGCCATGGGCGCGGTAGTGGATGGCCACCGTATAGGCCGCTTTCGCTGGTGGCGTGGGCACGGGCGAGGGAAGCGATGGCGCGGGCTTGCGCTCGCGGGCAGCGGCGGTGGGGGAGGCGGCGGCAGGTGGCACGGCGGCGTCTTTCGGAGCGGGTGCAGGGCCTATCACAGCGCAGGGGCGGGCAGGGCGCAAGCCCCCGCGTCCACCATCTGCAGGACGCCGCTGGCGCGCGGCGCCGCAACTGGGCTGCGGCGATCCTGTAAGGTGCGCCCAAGGCCGCTCGGCGCCTGGCCCGCGCGCCTTGCCCTATTGCCGTACTGCCGTATTGCCCATGCAGAACACGCTGTTCCCGATCGATGCCCCAGCCGCCCCGTCGGCAGAGCCGCCGACCATTGCCGGCGCTGCAGCCGCTGACACCACAGTAGCCGCTGCGCTCGCGCCCAAGACCGGCCGCAGCCTGCAGCTGCAGGGCGCCGACTGGCCGCCCGAGCTGCACGCGCTGGGTGCCAGCCTGCCGCCCTCGCTGCGGCTGGGCACCTCGTCCTGGTCGTTCCCAGGCTGGAACGGGCTGGTCTGGGGCGGCGCGTACAGCACCGCGCTGCTGGCCAAGCGCGGGCTGGCGGTTTATGCACGGCACCCGCTGCTGCGCACGGTGTCGCTGGACCGGGCCTTCTACCAGCCGCTGACGCCGGCGCAGTACGCGGCCTATGCGGAGCAGGTGCCAGCGGATTTCCGCTTCGTCGTGAAGGCCCCCAGCATGGTGGCCGATGCGCTGGTGCGTGGTCCGGGCGGGCGCGGCATGCAGGCCAACGCCGGCTTTCTCGACCCGGCCCTGGCCTGGTCCACTTTTGTCGAGCCGGCGTTGCAGGGCCTGCAGGGCAAGACCGGCGCACTGGTGTTCCAGCTGAGCCCGCTTCCCACGTCTCTGCGCGCGCGGATGCCGCAGCAGATCGAACGGCTGGGCGCCATGCTGGCCGCTCTGCCGCCGCTGGCGCGCCTGCGCGAACAGGCGCCCGATCTGGTGATTGCCGTGGAGGTGCGCGATGCGGCCTGGCTGGTGCCGGCCTTCGCTGAAGTGCTGCGCGCGGCCGGCGCCACCTACTGCCTGGGCCTGCACGCCCGCATGCCACCGATCGAGGAGCAGTTGCCGGTGCTGCGCGCGCTGTGGCCCGGCCCACTGGTGTGCCGCTGGAGCCTGCACCGCAGCCACGGCGCCCAAGGCTACGAGGAGGCCAAGTCGCTGTACGAGCCCTTCGACCAGCTGGTCGACCCCGACCCGGCCACCCGCGCAGCGCTGGCCCGCGTGGCACGCGCCACCAGCGCGGCCGGGCAACCGGTCTATATCACCATCAACAACAAGGCCGAGGGCTCGGCACCGCGCACGGTGGAGGCGATGGCGCGGCTGCTGGTGCCGGGCGATGCGTCACCGCCGGACGCAGCCGGTGCGCCGTGAGGCCGGGCGCCGGTGCACACTGGCGTCCACGACAGGAGGTTCCATGCCAAGTTTCGAAGTCCCCGACATGAGCTGCAGCCATTGCGTCAGCAGCATTACCCAGGCCGTGCAGGCCGCCGATCCACAGGCGCAGGTCCGCGCCGATCTGGACGCCAAGCGCGTCGAGGTGTCTGGCAACACGCTGGATGCCGAGCGCCTGGCCACCGCCATCCGCCAGGCCGGCTTCACGCCGCAGCCGGCCTGAACGGGGAGACGTCGGAGGCAGGCCGCGCACCGGCCCCCTTGACGGGCGGTTGCGCACCAAGACCCGCGGCAGCATCGCTGCGGCGGTAGTCGCTCCGCGCAGCGAACTGGTTCAGCGCGCCCGGTTCAGCCGCGAGGGCGACGGCGGCGGGCGACGCCGGCAATGCCAGCGATCCCGGCCAGCATCAGCGCCCAGGTGCCAGGCTCGGGAACCTCGGCGACGGTGCTGACGCCGAAGCCCGAGATGTCGAGGGTGGAGACGAGGTCGGTGGAGTTCACGTCCATGATGCCGAAGGCCAGCGAATGATCGCCCGCGCCGAACGTGTAGCTGTACAGCCCGTTGACGGTTGCGGTGTCCACGTCGGCAAGGGGTTCGAACAGGCTGCCGTCGATGACGACGAACGCGCGGTCGATGAAGCCCGCATCGAACAGCGCGGTGCTCAGCGACCATGCGAAGCTGATGGTCGTGTCGACCAGGACGCTGAAGCTGAACTGCATGCCCGAACCTTCGATGGTGTCTGCCGGCAAGGTGCCGGGCGCCATGTTCAAGGCAGGTTCCAGGTCGAAGAAGAGCAGGGCGCCGGAAGCGCTCACAGGCTGCTCGCCGGACTCGACCGCGGCGGTCGTGATGCGCGCCGACGTGCTCGAGTTGACGACCACGTCACCGGCGCGGGCCCATTGCGCCAGGTCGGTGGATGCAATTGGCGCTGCTGTTGCGGTGTGGGCCCAGAGGCTGGCGACCAGCGCGCCGAGGATGAGTGGCTTGTTCATGGTGGGATTCGTTGTCGATTTCATTGCACACCGAGATCGCGGCTGGGCGAGATGCTGTTGGGGCTCACGTTGCGCAGCGTGACGAGCGTGCGGGCGGCGACCGGGCCGGCGCTGCCGTCGGTGTCGATCTGCAGCAGCGTGTCGGCGCCGGACGCCACCAGCTTGACCACGCCGAAGCCGTAGGCGTTGCCGCCGGCGCCGATCGACGCCAGCAGTGCGCTCAGGTCGATCCGGTCCTTGCCCGGCACGAAGTCGGTGACGACGTCGCCGAGGTCGCGCAGCGATTGGTACACGAACACGTTGCGGCCAGCGCCGCCGGTCAGTTGGTCAGGCCCTGCTCCGCCGACGATCACGTCGTCGCTCGCACTGCCGACGATCACATCGCGACCGGTCGTGCCCTGGAAGGTCTGCGCGTAGCTCAATCCGATGACCACCGGGTCGTGGTCGGACGAGCGGTACGGCGAGACCGCATACGGATCGGCCGGGCAGCTGACGCCGCTGCAGGTCTGCGGTGCCTTGAACTCCAGGTTATAGTCCGCCAGCGAGATCTCGTCGGCATTGATGTGCCACACCGCCGCGCGGGTGACGCGGGCAGAGAGGGAGCCGCTCGTGATGGCATGGTCCAGACGACCCGCCGCACCGTCGAACACATACGTGTAGCCCGGGCCATTGGAGCGGGCGATCTGGTCGACGAAGCCGAGGCCCGTCAGGCTGATGATCGGATCTTCCTGGGCGTAGGCATTGAAGTCGCCGACCAGCAATGCGTCGTTGCTGCCCGAAGCGACCTGGCGCTGCGCCACGAACATGCCCAGGCGCTGGGCCTGTTGGACACGCTGCGCGTTCCAGCAGCCCTGGCCGTCGCCGCTGTCGAGGTTGCCGGCCGCATCGGCATCGCCCGCAGCCGGGCAGCTGCCCTTGGACTTCAGATGGTTGACGAACAGCGTGAAGCGCTCGCCGCTGGCCAGGCTGAAGGTCTGGGCGAGCGTCGGCCGGTTGTTGACCGGGTCGGGATCGCTCACGGCCGCGCCGACGGCCGTGAGCTTCGCGGGCTTGTAGATCATCGCGACGCGGATGGCATCGGTGCCCGTGCCTTCGGCCGGCACGGAGGTGGTGCGGTACGTGTTGGCACCCACCTTGGCGTTGAGCGCATCGACCAGGTTCTGGGCGGCGACGTTGCCGTTGTTCTGGATCTCCATCAGGCCGAGCGCGTCGGCGTTGAGCGCCGCCATCGCTTCGACGATCTTGGCGCGCTGGCGCAGGAACTCGTCGATGTTGCTCGCACCACGGCAGTTGGCTGCGCTGACGACGCTGCCGAGCGAGCAGCCCTGGCCGGTCTGGCCGGTCGCGGTCGCGCCGTTGGTGAACGTGGTGAAGTAGTTCAGCACGTTGAAGCTGGCGACCTTGAGATTGCCGCCCACGTCGTCGGGCGTGGCCGTGCGCGGGTTCGCGATGGCGAACGTCGGCATGACCGTCGGGTGGATCTTGTCGTCGCCGAACCCGGTGTTGCTGTTGGTGGCCAGGCCATAGTCGATCACCCCGGTGATCGCGCCGGCGATGTCCCCTGCGCGCGGCAGGGCGTCGGCGCCGAGATAGGGCGTGGGGTTCGGGTTCTGCAGGCTGCTGCCGTCATCGAGGATGACGCGGCGGCGCGCGTTCTCATCCGCCAACGCGTTGGCTTGTGGACCCGGACGGAAGCGGTTGGTCGGCGTCTCGAGCCGGCCGCCGACGGCGAGCGTCAGTTGACCGTAGCGGCCCTGGAAGAAGTTCTGCTGGACCGTGAACGGGCCGGTCAGGGTGACGAGCATGCCCTCGTAGCGCTCCAGCTCACCCTCGACGCTCTCGGGCAGGTTGACAGCGGCCGGCGTGATGCTGAATCCGCTGTTGAGAAAGGCCACGGCGCTCACGCCGCTCAGCTGGGTCACGGTGCGGGCCAGCGTGTCTGCGTTGGTGGCGGCGCCCGTGTTGAACTCGGCGACGGTGGCCGCCACCCGGACGAGGTTGCCGACAGCGACCGCCGGGAAGGCCGCCTGCCCCGTGAACACGAAGATGCCGTCGGAGGTCAGCGGGTTGTTGTCGCCCGCCTGGTCCTGCATGAAGAAGCCGTTGTTCACGAGCTTGGTGACGACACCCTGCGTGCTCACCAGCCTGCCCACCAGCGGGCTCTTCGCGCCGTTGCCCTGGATCTCGTAGATGGCCGCCGCGGCAGGTGGCGTCGGGCCGGGGTCGCCGCTGCACACGATGGCGGCCGCCGCGCTGCTGCGTGGCGAAGGCGCGGCGATGGAGAAGTCGGTGCCGTTGTTGCCAGTGTCAGTGCAGCCGCCTGCGTTGCGAGCGGCCGCAGTCGTGTTCGTCAGTGCCTGCGTCGGGCTGCCTTCGGTCGGCGTCGCACTGCCAAAGCTCACGATGTCCACCAGCGCGCCGCCCGCCGGCGTGGCGCCGGACAGCGCGCTTGCGTTGCTGACGAGCGCGACCTTGCCATTGCTCGACGACATCATGATCGTGCCGCTCACGTCGGCAGCCGCTTCGACCGTGCCGCCACTGCCGGCGGCCTGGTTGACGAGTAGGTAGCGGCCGGGCTGCAGCACCGTGCCGGCCGGGATCGGGGTGACTTGCCAGGCACTGCCGGCTGCCGATGTGTACTGGACCGACCAGCCGCCGATGTCGGCCGGCGCGCTGCCGTTGTTGAACACTTCGATGAAGTCGTTGCGCAGCGTCGCGCCGGCATTGCCGCCACCGCCGTAGATCTGGCTGATCACAACCGCAGCGTGGGCCGGCGCTGCAAGCGCCAGCAGACCGAGCGGAAGTGCAATACAGAGCGCAGCCGGCAGCCGGCGCAGGGGCAAAGCCTTGAACATGTCGATGGTTCCCGTGATACCGCGTTGGAGGTGCGGCCGGACATGGCCACACCGGCGCATGCTAGGAACGGCGCGTGAATGCGCGATGACATCGAGCGGGCGAGGTCGTTCGACACCGTCGGCCATGGCGTGCCGATGGACCGGGCTGGGCCGCACCGTCGGCGCCGAGCGGCTGCCGGCACTTGGACCGGGCGCTGCCTGCGCGTCGACGAGCCAGGTCCTCGCCGCAGGCGGTTTGGAGCCTGCGAGCTCTTCTTCAGCCTACGCCGCAGAAGCCTGCGCGTTTCTCATTCCTTGCCTGCGCGAGAGCGGCTCGCGGGAAACTTTGACCCCGCGCCCCACGTCACGCTGGGGCCGCGCTGAGCGTCGGGCGTGGGTTTCGGAACCTGCCGCTGTGCCAGGTCCGCACTGGCCAACGTGCAAGCTCAGCGGGCGGTGTCAGCCGTCTGCTGGAGCGACCTGTTCGCCATCGCTACGGCCGCCGTGCAGAGGTTTCATCGAACTGAAACCCCGAGAACAGCTTTTGGATTTTCACGAGCAATGGCCAGCAATGTGCGCGCTGCACCACTCGGTTGCTTGCGACCTTGCTCCCAGCCCTGCAGAGTGCGGACAGAAACGCCAAGCAGACTGGCGAACTGAGATTGGGACAACCCCGTTGCCTCGCGGGCCTCGGTCGCGGACGACACGACCACCTTGCCTTTACCGGCCTTCATATCCCTGAGGGACTGGAGTATTTCTGCCCCGATATCGCGCTTCGCTTCGAACGCGGCTACTTCATCAGGACTGAGCTTTCTAGACTTCGAGGGCACGGCGGATCTCCTTGAGAGTGTCGACGGAGATGTTCTCTGATGTCGACTTAGCATACATGGTGAGAAGGTAGACCTCGCCGGCTTCGTTCCTGGTGAGATAGACGATCCGCACCCCACCCGACTTGCCAGTACCTTCTCTTGACCATCGGACTTTGCGAACACCCCCGGACCCACGTATTACCGAGCCGGCATCCGGGTTGGTCGCGATGAACGAAGCGAAGTCTGCACGTTCATCTTCGTCCCAATATCGAGGCCACAGACGCTGGAAGATCGGGCTCTCGACAACCGTCAACATCGCCGAAATGTACGCCTTGGGCGCATAGCGGTCAACTGGCTGCTCTTGAGCGAGGGGTAGGCGCCGCCCGCAGCCCAGCGCTCACGAGCAAGCCTGTACAGACAGTGGGCCCTTAACGGACAGCCCTGCGGCAGCGCTGGGTGATTGAAGTCTTCGTTGGCGTTACGCATGCCTAGTCGCTGCATGACTGCCTGCGACGGAAGATTCAGCTTGGCCGTGAAGGAAACAATCTCCTGCAGTTTCAGGTGATCGAACCCGAATCGAAGAGCTTCGCGTGCGGCGTCCGTGGCGTACCCCATGCCCCAGTGTCGCTTACCAAGCCGGTAGCCGATCTCAACGCAGGGCATGAACGGGAGTGCGCGCTTGGGTATGGTGAGACCGAGGAAGCCGACAAAGGCACCGTCGAACAGTTGCTCGACTGCCCAGTTGCTCCAGCCGCGCTCGTCCAGCTCGGCAGCCCAGACATCGATGCTCCTGTCGCGCTGCTCCCGATTCTGAGTACTCGGGAAGAGGCACATCACCTCCGAGTCGGCGTTCAATTGGGCGAAGTCTGCCTTGTCAGCTTCCTGCCACTGCCGCATGCGAAGTCGCGGCGTCAACCGCGCCAAAGGCAAGGTGGCACCGATGAGCGCATGCGCCTTCCTCGGCTTCACGATCGTGGGCAAGAAGATACGCTGGACCGACAAGGCCCTGGCCGACTTCAAGCACCGCATCCGTGAGCTCACGGGAAGAAGCTGGGGCGTGTCCATGGAGTACCGGCTGCACAAACTGGGGCAGTATCTTCGGGGCTGGGTGGGGTACTTCGGCATCAGCCAGTACTACCGGCCGGTGCCCGAACCGGACGAGTGGATCAGACTGCGATCGCGCATGTGTTACTGGAAGCAGTGGCGCTGGGCGCGCACGAAGATCAGGAATCTGCTGGCGCTGGGCGTGAGCCTGAAGTCGGCGATTCAACACGGTGTCAGTAGCAACAGCTATCGGCAGATGTCCAGAACCCCGGTGATCCAACAGGCGGTATCCAACGCGTGGCTGAAGGAGCAAGGTCTGCTCAGCGTCAAAGACCTGTGGTGCAAAGCGCAGGGCTATACGGCAAAACGAGAGGGAAGAAACTGAACTTCGTCGGGCGAGCCGACTTGTTGAACCGCCCACTGCGGACCCGCACGGTGGGTGGTGTGGGGGCTGGGAGTTAGAAACTCCTGGCTACCCGATTAGGCATCGTCGGTGACTATCGAGTTTGGACGGCGGGTTTGACACTTAGGAAGTGTCATAGTCGTTCCAAGCGAGCAACGAATCGCATTGCCGCGCAATTTCTGGAAGGTAGGTTTGGTCCAAGTCCAATGCTCCATGCAGCAGCGCGTTGGTATGCTTCTCGGAGCTGCAAACAAGAAAATTGCCGTAGATTTGGCCGAGCGTAGCCATTCGTAGGTTGAGAACTGCCCTTCCGTCGCATGCCCAGAGCGCAAGATTGCCATTTGTTCTTGGGTTTGCGTGCAGTTCCTCAAGCGACCTTGCGAATTTCTCAAGTTCGTCCCGGCTGAAGGCAGTCATCGTCGATAGTTCAGTGCCGTCGAATGACGCAGTGCAAATAACCGGGCAAAAGACGGAAGGCATAAAGCGGAAGGCGTGAATCGCACTTGGCTTCACAGAGAAGAAGGAGGGACGAATCTTTGAGGTGACGTTGATCACGATGCCTAACGTGCAAGCTAAGCGGACCAGCCAGCGTAGCTAGCGCAGGTCCGCTTGAGCGAAGGGTTGAACCGCATCACGGCACACCCCTTAAACCTTGAAAATCCAAAGCAGCCAAAAAATTCTTGAGCAACCTGGATTCCTCCTCAGCAGAATTAACTACTGAATCATTCGCCCATCGCTTAAAGGCTCGCGGACTGAAGTGAATCATCCCACCTTCAGCGCCTTCGACATCGACAACGAGATAACGCAGTCCTTCTCGGTACTCTGCTGTCGAGCGACCAGTGAATTGGACTTCGAAGCCAGCGCTGCTTCGAACACCCTGCTTGTTGATCCAACTGAACATGGCTCTGTGCTGTTCAACGTGTTGTCTGTCGATCGTTAAAGATTTCCGCTCATCATTTGAGCACGCGCCCCTACTGCACGGCAACCGGCGGTGAGTGCGACGTTCGCGCTCAGCACCGCCAGTCGAGCCATCTGGACCGGAGGATCCGCCGCAAGTAAATCAAGGCAGCCGTCCGCCGTTCGACCGGACCTTTCCGTGCGGCAGCACCCATGTGGCTGTTGCACTTCGAGCCGACCCCGACGGACGTGCGGCAATCGCGGGTGTTCAGAGATCGCCAGCCCTCGACGTGCGCCGGACTCCATCGCGTCCTGCCCAGCCATGCAGCGCGAGATGGACCCACGCGCTGCGTACGGCCCTCGGCATCGACGTGCAGGCGCAGCACGACGGTGCTGCGGCCACCGCGCTCGGTGCCCCGGGGCAGCAGGGCGCTGGTGCGCATGGTGCCCAGCGGGGGCATGTCCTCGGCCCGCACCACGTCGGCGGGCCAAGGCTCGGTGTGGCTGGCGCAGCCGGCCAATGCACAGGCCAGGAGCAGTGGCGCCCAGCGCCGCGCCGCCGATGACTTCAGGTCACCGCTGTCCGTCGTGGACGGAGACGTTCTCTTTCAGCAAACCGCCCAGGCGCGAATGCACGCGCCCGCCGGTGCCCATCAGCAGCGCGAACAAGATCTCCTTGGGGCGCGGTGCGTCCTGGATGCCGATCTCCATGCTGTTGAAGTGGCTGCGCACGTAGCTGGCGTGGATGTACTGCAGCGGCACCATCAGCCGGTAGCCGGCGGCGGCCACGGCCTTGGCCGCCGGCACCATGGCCTTGGGCTCGCCGAGCACCGAGCGCATGGCCCAGCCGCCGGCCTCATGCCAGACGGCGCCATGCTCCATCTCGCCGTCCAGCCCCACGATGGCGGCCTTGCTGTAAACCTCGACCTTGTCGCGGCCCAGCGTGTCCACCAGCTCCTGCGCGAGCAGGGTGCCCAGCGTGCGCAGCTCGGCCATGAAGGGCATCAGGTCAGGCTCGTAGCGGCCGGCGTAGGGGTTGCGAATGACCGCGCACGAGGCCGCCAGCTTGAGCGGCGTTGCCACCGGTGGGCCGCCCTCGTGGTAGACGGTCTCGATGGTCAGGCTGCGTTTGCGGATTTCGATCAGGGACATGGATAACTCCTCGGCAAATGGGGTCAGGGCGTGATCTTCTCAGGTTCACGGCATGCGTCAGGCGGGCCGGGGCCGGTGGTTCACCAGCGCGATGCCCACGGCCACCAGCGCCAGCGCGCCGGCCAGGCTGGGCGTGATGGCCTCGTCCAGCCACAGCGCGCCGAACAGCACCGCGAAGATCGGCGTCAGAAACACGAAGGCCGAGATCCGCGTGGCCGGGTAGCGGCCCAGCATCCACATCCAGGCCAGGTAGCTGGCGAAGGCGCCGACGACGATCTGTAGCAACAGCGAGGTCACCACGAACGGGCTGAACTGCCAGCTCCAGGTTTCGCCCAGCGCCAGCGACAGCACCGGAAAGCACAGCGCGCTGATGCCCAGTTGGTAGAAAAGAAGCTTCTCCGGCGCAATGCGCGACAGCCCGGTGGCGCGGATGGTCACCGTCGTCAGCCCCCACAGCGCCGCGCCCACCAAGGCCAGCAGGTCGCCCTTCCAGGTCGCCAGCCCGGCGCCGAAGCCCTCGCGCAACGCGAAGGCCACGGCCACGAAGGCGCACGCCAGGCCCAGCCACTGCAGCGGCCGCAACCGCTCCACCGGCACCCACCAGGGCAGCAGCAGCGCCACCCAGAACGGTGAGGTGTAGAGGAACACGGTGGCACGCGAGCCGGTGGTGTGCTGCAGGCCGAGAAAGAGGGCCACGAACTCGCCGGCGAACAGCCCACCGGCCAGCAACCCAGCCTTCAGCGAGCCATCGCGGTCGAAAAGCGCAATCCCGCGCCAGCGGCAATACAGCATCAGTAGCACCGTGGCCGCCACGAAGCGCAGCGCGCCCTGGAACACCGGCGGCAGGTACGCCAGCGTGGCCTTCACCAGCAGCTGCTGGCCGCCCCAGATCAGGCAGCAGGTCACCAGCAGGCCCACGGCCGTGGAGTCGAGATGGTCTTTGCGGTGCACGTGCAATTGCAGACTGCCTACCGCGTCATTGGCGCGGCGCCGCAAAGCAGCCACTGCCGAGGGCACCCGCCGCACTGGCCAGGCCAGCGCCGCCGGGGGGCGTGCACGCTCACAGCGGGTGCTCGGTGTAGAAACGACCGCCGTGGAACAGCAGCGGCGAGGCGTCTGCGCGGTGCTGGCAGTGCTCCACTTCGCCCACGAAGATCACGTGGTCGCCCTCTTCATAGCGGCTGCGGTTGAAGCACTCGAACACGGCGGCGGCGCCCTCCAGCACCGGCGCGCCGGCCATGCCTTCGCGCCAGGCCACATCGGCCCAGCGGTCGACGCTGCGAGAGGCAAAGCGTTCGGCCAGGTCCTTCTGGTCGGACGCCAGGATGTTGATCGCGTAATGCGAGCCGGCGCTGAATGCATGCATCGACGAGGCCGACTGCGCCAGGCTCCACAACACCAGCGGGGGCGACAGCGAGACCGAGTTGAATGAGTTGGCGGTGAGGCCCACCAGCCGGCCATCGGCATGGCGCGCCGTGACGATGGTGACCCCGGTCGCGAACATCGACAAGCTGCTGCGGAACTCGGAGGCGGAGAAGCTCGGAGCCAGCGCTTTGGTGGTCGCGGCAGGGGGAAGCATAGGGGCGGTAATCTACCCCAATCTTCAGGTCCGGACGCGGCAGGCGCGTGGACCGCGTCCCCTGCGGTCACCACGGGCGAGCGCGCCCCCACCTGTGTTGGCGCCGCAGCGCATCGAGGGGCCGCCGCACGGGCGCAACAGGTCTGACAGGCACACGTGACACAACACGGCGTCTGGTCCTACAGGCGACGCCATGGCTGGCCGACAGCCCAAACCGGCGGCCGGCTCCAGAGTCAACCTCCGCTGTTCTCTATCGTCGTTGACGAGCGGGCGTCGACAAAGCCCCTCCACCCCACAGGATGCCCCCGCCATGTCTTCCCCCGACAAGCCTGGATCGGCCCACAAGCCGCGCGTGAACTACCTGCGCCGGCGCCCTCGCCCAGGCGCGCTGGTGCGCGCACCCGATGACCTGGCGATGCCGCACGAGCGCGACCAGGCCGATGGTGCGATGACCGGCGGTATCGCGAGCCCCGAGGGGCAGCAGGGACACCGCGATCTGCAGCGCGGTCTGCAAGACACGAGCAAGTCCAACGAGATGGACAACACCTACCAGCGGCAGAAGTAAGTTCGCCAAGGCGACGCGCGAGGGCGTGGATTTCTGGTAGGTTCCGGCCTGCTTCCAACCGCACGGAGATCTGCGGTGACGAGGTGCCCGACCGACCCCTAGAAACCACGCGAGGCGCAGCTTTGGAATCTCTGAACACTCCCCCCCGTTTCGGCAGCGGCCAGGCCGTGCGCCGGCTGGAAGACGACCTGCTGTTGGCCGGTGCCGGTGCCTATACCGATGACGTCGTGCCCGACGGCCAGTTGCGCGCTGTCTTCGTGCGCTCACCCTATCCGCATGCCCGCATCGCCTCAGTCGATGCGCAGGTCGCGCGCGACATGCCGGGCGTGGCCGCTGTCTACACCGGCGCCGACCTGGTAGCTGCCGGCGTCAAGCCCCTGCCCACCACCGCTGGCTTCAAGCGCGCCGATGGGTCGCCCGGGGTCAGCCCCGTGCTGCATGCGCTGGCGCCCGAGCGCGTGCGCTTCGTCGGCGAGGCGCTGGCGTTGGTCGTCGCCGACACGCTGCAGCAGGCGCGTGACGCCGCAGAAGCCGTGGCCGTCGAGTACGACGAGCTGCCGGCGCTGGTCGACGTGCACCAAGCCACCTTCCCCGGCGCTTACGCCATCACCGACGAAGCCCCCGACAACATCGCCGCCGAGATGCGCCACGGCAATGCCGCAGCCACGGCGGACGCATTCGCCAAGGCCGCGCACGTGGTGAAGCTGCAGATCGACAACCAGCGCGTGGCCGCGCTGACGCTGGAGCCGCGGACCGTGCTGGCCGGCGTCGACCCGGCGGATGGGCGCCTGAGCATGCGCATGTCCACGCAGATGCCCTCTGGCGTGCGCAACACCGTGGCCGACGCGCTGGGCGTCCCGCGCGAGAAGGCCCGCGTGCAGGTGGGCGATGTGGGCGGCGGCTTCGGCATGAAGACCGGCGCCTACGCCGAAGACGTGGCGGTGGCCTATGCCGCCAACACATTGCGCCGCAGCGTGAAGTGGGTGTCCGAGCGCAGCGAAGAATTCCTCTCCACCTACCACGGCCGCGACCTGTCGTGCCAGGCCGAGCTGGCGCTGGACGCCGAGGGCAAGATCCTCGCACTGCGCATCGCCTCGCTGTGCAACGTGGGCGGTTACGCCACCGGCACCGGCGTGGCCATCCAGCTCTTGATCGGCCCCTGGGTGCAGACCAGCGTCTACGACATCCCCACCATCGATTTCCACTTCAAGGCGGTGATGACCAACACCGCCCCCACCGGCGCCTACCGTGGCGCCGGCCGGCCCGAGGCGATCTTCAACATCGAGCGGCTGATGGACGAGGCCGCGCGCCAGACCGGCATCGACCGCGTGGCGCTGCGCAGACGCAACTTCATCCAGCCGGCGCAGATGCCCTACAAGAACCCGATGGGCCAGACGTACGACACCGGCGCCTTCGAGCAGATGATGGACCAGGCCCTGGTGCTGGCCGACTGGCAAGGCTTCGATGCGCGTGCGGCTGAATCCAAGACACGGGGCAAGCTGCGCGGCTTGGGCATCGCGACGTTTCTGGAGTGGACTGGCGGCAACGTGTTCGAAGAGCGCGTCACGCTGAGCGTGCAGGCCGATGGCGTGATCGAGGTGTTCTCGGCCGTCAACGCCATGGGCCAGGGCATCGCCACCTCGCTGGCGCAACTGGTGGTCGATGCGTTCGGCGTTTCCATCGACAAAGTGCGTGTGGTGCTGGGCGACACCGACCGTGGCGATGGTTTCGGCAGCGCTGGATCGCGATCGATCTTCACCGGCGGCTCGGCCGTGCGCATCGGCAGCGAGCGCACGCTGGACAAGGCGCGCGAGCTGGCCGCCAAAGAGCTGGAAGCGGCGGCCGCGGACCTGCAGTACGAGAACGGCGCTTTCACCGTGGCCGGCACCGATGTGTCGATCGGCCTCTTTGACCTGGCCGGCCGCCAGCCCGACAAGCGCATCTTCATGGACTCGACCAGCACCGTGGCCGGCCCGACCTGGCCCAACGGCTGCCACATCAGCGAGATCGAGCTGGACCCGGACACCGGCGAGATCACGGTGCAGGCCTACGCCTCGATGAACGACGTGGGCCGCGTCATCAACCCGATGATCGTCGTCGGCCAACTCGACGGTGGCGCGGTGCAGGGAATCGGCCAGGCGCTGTGCGAGCACGTGGTCTACGACAAGGAAACCGGCCAGCCCGTGGCCGGCAGTTTGATGGACTACGCCGTGCCGCGTGCCGACATCGTGCAAGGCAACTTCATCACGCAGATGGACCAGTCCGTGCCGTGCAAGAACAACCCGCTGGGCGTCAAGGGCGTGGGCGAGCTGGGCACCATCGGCGCCACGCCGAGTGTCGTGAACGCGGTGGCCGATGCGTTGGCGCGAAATGGCATGGCCAACAAGGCGCCGCTGCTGCAGATGCCGCTGTCACCGGGGCGGGTGTGGGGGTTGATGCAAGGGGAGTGAGCGGGCGGCCGGCCTGTCCACGGTCACGTGGTTCAGCGCTGAACTGGCAAATGCTGGCGCGCACGCGCTGAACGTGCAGCGTGCTTGCGCGCAATAACCGCGCGCACCTTCAGCTTGGCAGGACGTTGCTCGGGCCGCCGCACGTCCTGTGGTGCATCCCGGGCTGCTTGCATCACCTGGTCGTAGAGTTTCACAAGCGGCAGTGGCTGACTCGTTCTCCGCACGGCAACGCCCTGATCTTCAACCTTGCGCCACCGCCTGCCGCATCGCCTGCACCAACGCTGCCGGGTCTTGCGCGCCCGACACCGCCACCTTCTGGTTGAAGATGAAGAACGGCACGCCGGTGATGCCCATCCCGCGGGCCTGCGCGTCGGCTTGGGCCACGGCGTCTGTCTGTGCCGGGTCGGCGAGGAAGGCGCGGGCGGCCTCGGCGTCCAGGCCGGCTTCGGCGGCGATGGCGACCAGCTCTTCCGTGTCGCCGATGAAGCGGTTCTCGATGAAGTAGGCCTTCAGCAGGCGTTCCTTCACGGCGCCGCCATCGGCACCGTTCTGCTGCGCGAACGCGATCAGCGCATGCGCGCCCAGCGTGTTGGGCTGGCGCGTGATGCCGTCGATGTTCAGCTCCAGCCCAGCGCTGCGGCCGGCGGCGCGCACACGCTCGTAGATGGCGGCGGCGCGTTCGGGGCCGCCGAACTTGTCTTCGAGATAGGTCTTGCGGTCGATGCCTTCGGCCGGCAGATCGGGGTTCAGTTGAAACGGGTGCCAGGTGATGCGTATCGGCGGCAAGTCAGCGGCCTCGGGGCTGGCCAGTGCGGCTTCGAGCTTGCGCTTGCCGATGTAGCACCAGGGGCAGACGACGTCCGAAACGACGTCGATGGTGAGCAGGTCCATGTGCAGTCTCCTGAAGCGGTCAGCCGGGCTTGCGGGGCTGCCAATTGATGAACTGCGGCGCGACGCGGGCGATGACCGGGCCATCGAAATCCCAGGCCATGCACTGGCCCATGAAGAAGGCGGGCTCGGTCATTGGCTTCTCGGGCTCGCCGCGCTGCTGACGCAGGTGTTCACGGTAGGCGCCCATGGTCTGGAACGCGGCCGTGGCGGCACCGAACAGCAGCTCGCGCACATGCGTGCAGCCGCGTGTGCCGCCGATGGCTTCGTCCAGCGCGCGGCGCCAGCCCTTGCCCAGCTTTGCGCCGATCAGCTGGCGCACCGGGGGCTCGGCCTGCGGGCATTCTTCGAAGGGCGTGCTGTCCATCGCGACGACGATGTCGACGATGGTCATGGCGTTGTCGATGGTGATGCGCACATGCATGTCGTGGATCGGCTCGCCGGCCGGCCGGGTGCGGCCCAGGCGGGTGATCTGGTCGTAGGCGCGGGTGTCGCGCAAATGGCCTTCGATGTCCCAGCGGCCGTCCTCACGGTGGTAGCCGCGGTATTCGATGCGGCGGGTGTGCGCTTGGGCGCGTGGGGCAGGGGGCGGCAGGGGCATGGGGATCTTCTTCGCAAGGAAGCGGGGAATTTTAGGAGTCGCGGGTCGATCGCGCTGCCGCGCCCCCGGTGGCCTTACGCGGGCTTGCGCGCGAAGATGAACAGCAGCGAGCCGCTGGCCGCCGTCAACGCCAGCACCGTGAAGCCGGCGCGGTAGCTGCCGGTGAGGTCGGCCAGCGCACCGGCCACCAGCGGCCCGGCGATCTGGCCGAGGGCGATGATCAGCGTCGACAGGCCCAGGATCATGCCGATCGCGTTGCGTCCGAAATAGTCCGCACGGATGGCCTGCATCAGCGGCCCGCGCAGGCCCCAGGCCACCCCATGCACCACGGCAAATGCCACCACCATCCACGTGTGCTGGCCGTAGGTCAGCAGCAGCAACGCCACGCCGTGCGCCAGCATGCAACCGGCCGACAAATAGCGCTTGTCGTAGCGGTCGCCGATCAGCCAGCCCAGCAGCACGCCGCCGAGCTGCGCGCCCGTCAGCAGCGTGATCACCAGCGCGGCCTGCGCCACGGTATAGCCCAGGCCTTCCTTCATGTGGCTGATGGCGTGCACGTTGACGGCGGTGACCACCAGCAGCGCGAAGCCATGGCCCAGCCCCAGCAGCCAGAAGGCGCGCGTGCGCAGCGCCTCGCGAGCGGTGAACTCACGGTCCAGCGGCACCACTGGCGCGTCGCCGGGCACAGGTGGCGGTGCGGGCGGCAGGTCGTCTACCGTTGCGCCGTGGTCTTCGGGCCGGCTGCGGAACACGCCGGCCAGCGGCCAGCCGATGACGATGGCCGCCACGCCCGAGGCAAAGGCCGTGGTGCGCCAGCCGTAGGTCAGCATCGACCAGGCGACGATGGGCACGAACAGCCCGCCCATGGCCATGCCCAGGTTCAGGGCCGACAGCGCCCGCGCCCGCTTGCGCGCGAACCAGCGGATCACCGCCACGTTGATCGGAAAGTAGCCCGACAGACTGGTGCCCAGCGCGATGACGGCGACCGCCGCATAGAAGCCGCCGATGCTGTCGATGCGGCTCAGCAGCATGAAGCCGACGCCGAACGCGATCACGCCGGCGCGGATCATTGCGCGCGGGCCGAAGCGGTCGACCATCCACCCCAGCACCGGGCCGAGCAGGGCCGATTCAGCCGACTGCATGGCGGCCGCGCCGGACAGCGCGGTCTTGCTCCAGCCACGTTCTTCCGACAGCACAGCCACATAGGCGCCGAAGGCCTGCTGCAGCAGCATGGCCTGCAGGAATTGCAAACCGGCGCCGGCGCCGACCATGCGCCAACCGCGAAAGATCTTCATGCGGTGGCGGCCGGCAGCCACGCCTCGACCAGGCGCGTCCAGCAGGCGGCGCCCACCGTCAGGTTGGCGTCGTCGAAGTCGTAGCGCGGGTTGTGCAGCATGGCACTGTCGCCATTGCCCAAACGCAGGAAGCAGCCGGGCCGGTGCTGCAGATAGCAGGCGAAGTCTTCGCTGCCGGTGACCGGGCCGGACGGGAAGACGGTGTGCTCGGCGCCCACCAGCTCACGCGCCACGCCCAGCCTGGCGCTGTCCGGGATCACATTGGTGGCGATGCCGTGGGTGGTGGTCATGGTGACGTGCATTGGACCGCAGCGCAGCCATGGCGTGGGTCTTGCAGAGTCGCCCATTAGACTCGCGCCCTGGCGATTTCGCCCACCACCTGCGGCCTTGTCCCCCTTGTCATGAGCATGTTCGACCCCGATGCGCTGGAATGCCTCGCCGCCATCGTCGAGGAAGGCGGCTTCGAGCGCGCCGCTCAACGCCTGCACATCACGCAGTCGGCCGTTTCGCAGCGGCTGCGGGCGCTGGAGGCCCAGGTCGGCACGGCGCTGATCGTGCGCCGCCGGCCCCTGAAGACCACGCCGACCGGACAGCTGCTGCTCAAGCACACGCGCCAGCTGCGGCTGCTGCGGGCCGATCTGGACCGCGACATGCGCGAGTTGGCGCCCAGCGCCATCGGCAAGGCACGTGAAGAGGAGCGCATCTCGATTGCCGTCAACGCCGACAGCATCGCCACCTGGGCGCTGGGCGCGCTGCAGGGCCTGGTGGCGCAGGGTGTGCCGCTGGAAATCATCGCGGACGACCAGGACTTCACGCAGGAATGGCTGCGCGAGGGCCAGGTCATCGGCTGCGTCACCACGCATGCGCAGGCGCTGCGCGGGTGCCGCGTGGTGCCGTTGGGCGCCATGCGCTACGTGGCCGTCGCCGCGCCGCAGTTCGCCGCGGACCGGCTGGGCGGGCGGCTCACGCCCTACAACTTTCAGGGCGTGCCGTTTGTCGCCTTCAACCGCAAGGACGACATGCAGTCCGAGTTCGTCGCGGCCCAGCTCGGCCTGCCGCGTTTGTCGCTGCAGCAGCTGTTCGTGCCGAGCTCCGAAGGCCAGGTGCGCGCGGTGCTGGCCGGCTGGGGCGTCAGCGTGGTGCCCGAGCTGCTGGTCCGTGGCCTGCTGGAACAAGGCCAGCTGGTCGATGTCGCTCCGGGCCATGCGCTGCCGATCTCGCTGTACTGGCATTGCTGGAACCTCGAGTCCGAGGTGCTGGACGGCCTGACCCAGGCCCTGGTCGACACGGCGCGGCGCGTGCTGGGCGGCTGAGCCAGGCTGATCCGCCGGGTCACGCCTCGGTCACGGCTGGATCGCGCCTCGCTCACACCTCGATCAACAGGCTGGGCCGCCAGCCCAGCTGCTCGTTCTTGTCGGCATAGCCCAGCGGGTTGGCCACCACGCGGCAGCCGTGGTGCACATAGTCGCTCGGCGCATGCAAGTGGCCGTGCAGCCAGAACCGGGCCAGCGGCAGCAGGTCGTCCAGCGTATTGCAGAAGCCGGCCGTGCCGGGCGTGCGGCCGTAGCGCGGGTCTGCGCTGTGCAGGCTGGGGGCGAAATGCGTGACCACCACCGTCGTGCCCTCGAACGGCCGGGCCAGCGCGGCGCGCAGCCAGCGCTGGCAGCCCAGCGCCTCTTCGCGGATGCCGGGTGCCAGCCAGGGTGCACCTTGGCGCGTGACGCCAGTGCGCTGCAGGTAGAAGTCGGCCGCGCGAAACGCTTTGTGCCGCGCCTTCAACAGGTCGGCCAGCGAGAAATTCGGCGCCTGCGGCGAGGGCCCCAACGCGTCGAAGTCGGTCCACAGCGTCGTGCCCACGAGCCGCACGTCGCCGCCATCGGCCGCGGCGCCGGGAAGGTGCAGCACCTTGCGGTCCAGCCAGATGATGCCCAGCCGGTCGCAGCTGGCCCGTAGCCGGCGGTGGGCGTCGTCGTAGTCCAGCGCGTCGTACTCATGGTTACCCGGCACGTAGTACACCGGGACCGGCCAGCCGGCGCCAGCCGGCAAGGGCGAGAACCGCGCCAGGCCGAAATCGTCGTCGCGCAGCTTCGAGCCCGGCTGATAGGAGCCAATGTCGCCCGCCAGGATCAACGCATTTGCCGCCGGCAGTGGCTCAGGGCAGAAGTCAGCGTGCACTTCCAGATGAAGATCGGAACAAAGTTGCAGTTGCATGGCTGGGCGTAGCGGACCGGTGACCTTATGCGCGATATGCATGGGCCAGCACTTGAAGATATAGGGAAAACCCTTAATCTTCGTTCTCTGTCTGTATGGACCGCTTGTCGGTTATTTGTATGTTGATCGTTTCCTGGTTCACCAATCTTTTCCCCGGTCGGGCCGCTGGTGTTGTTTCTGCGGCCTCCACGCACACCGAAGCTGGCGGCAACGTGGCCACCGGCCTGCTGCAGAGCGCGCACCGCCTGGCGGGCCAAGACCCGCACGAAGCCCAGCACCTGCGCGGCGCAGCGCAGGCCTGGCTCAGCGTCGTTCGCTGACCAGCCGTCTCGCCAGCGCGCCCGCTTTGGGCTGAGCACGCGCTCACTTCGCGAACGCCTTTTCGGCCGATCGGGCCAGCGCCGCGCGCAGCCACTGGTGGTCGCTCTGCAGTTCCATGCGGCGGTGCCACAGCGCCTCCACATGCACGGCGGCCACTTCGAACGGCAGCTCGCGGCACACCAGTTGTTCCACGATGCCGGTGCTGGCGATGAAGTGTTTCGGCAGCACGGTGAGCAGATTTGAGTTCGCCACCACCCGGCCGGCCGTGAAGAACTGGTTCACCGTCAGCACCACGCGGCGCTCGCGCTTGAGCAGTGCCAATGACTCGTCGATGAAACCATAGGGCCGGCCCGAAAAGCTGACCAGCAGATGGCGTGCGTTGCAGAACTTCTCCAGCGTGAGCGCGCCGCTGGCCAGCGGGTGCCCCTGGCGCATCACGCTCACGTATTCACCGTCGTACAACCGTTGGTGCTCGAATGGAATGGCCTTGCCCACCTGGGCACGCGCCGTCAGGTCGGCCAGCACCGCCGGGAAGAAACCGACGGCCAGGTCGGCCGCTTCGTCGTCCAGGAGCCGGCGCGGGTCACGTGTGCTGAGCGGAACAACACGCAGGGACACGCCCGGCGCTTCGCGTTCGAGGATGTCCACCAAGCCCGGCACCAGCGCCGCAGCAGTCGCGTCGGCCATGGCTAACACAAAAGTGTTGTCTGCCGACAACGGATCGAAGTTGCTGGGCGCCAAAGAAGCTTGCAATTGCCGAAGAGCTTCGCGTACAGCCGGCCACAGAACCATTGCGCGCGGCGTGGGCTCGATCCCCTGGCCGCTGCGCTGCACCAACTCGTCGCCCAACGCATCGCGCAAGCGCTGCATGGCATTGCTCACCGCAGGCTGGGTCAGAGACAGATTGCGCGCCGCTCGGGTCAGGCTGCGTTCCGCGAGCACCTCGTCGAAGACGCGCAGCAGGTTCAGGTCCAGGGTGCGGAAATTGGGCGACGACATGGTGCGTAGGGCTCCGGCGTTGTGCAAGCGGGCACTCTATTCATCACGATGGTGAATGTCCAGCATCATCAATATAAATTTGAACATACCTAGGGCTAACCCTAATATTCACCCCATGCCGCACATCTACCGCGGCCTTTGAAGGACCCACATGACCACTTTTGTCAACGCTCACTTTCCCCAAACGCACGGCGGTGTCGACCGTGTCGAAGCAGCCGTGGCCGCCGTCGGCCGCCTGCGCCAGGGTTTCGACGGTACCCGCAGCATTGCGGCCCTGCTGCTTGCAGCGGTGGTGTCCGGCCTGTTGGTCGTCGCCGACCGCGTGGTCGACAGCTGGGCCGGCAACCAGCTGATGGCGGCCTGGGTCGTCCTGTGGCTGGTGGCCTTTGCCGCCATGGCGCTGTTTGCCGCACCGGCACGTCGTCTGGCCACTGGCCTGGTGCAGGGCCTGGACGCCTGGTCCTTGCGTGTGGCGCAGTCCCGCTCCGACGACCGCCTGTGGGCCACCGCCCAGAGCGACCCGCGCGTGATGTCCGACCTGATGGCCGCCGTCACCCGCAGCGAAGCGCCCGCACCGCGCATGGTTGCTGCCCTGCGTGCCGCCCAGGCCCCGGCCGTGCACCGTGTCAGCCTGCGTGAACTGATGCAAGGTTGGTACCGCGATGTCGAGACCGCCCGCAGCGAAGTTGCCGTGTTGATGGCCGAAGGCCAACACTCCGGCGCCAAGGCGGATCTCGTCGCCCCCGCCATCCGCGACACGGTCGCTGTGCCGCGCGAGACACAGACGCTGATGCGCGCTGAAGAGGCTACTGCCGCTCTGCGCGAGGCCGCCCGCGTCCTGAAGGCACGCCGCATCGCTTACTACTCTTAAGCTGACGGCGCCCAGGCGTCGAAGTCAAAAAGCCACCGCAGGGCAGCCTGCGGTGGCTTTTTTCGTGGCCCGGACGCGACGCGCCGGGCGTGAAGAATCACACGGATCAGGCAGCCATCAGGCGGCCAGACGGCGCTCGATCTGGTCCTTCACGGCCACCAGAGCCGGCGGCAGGTGGTGCGCCAATTGTTGGAACAGCGCTTCGTGCAGCTTCAGCTCGGCCAGCCAGGCGGCCTTGTCGATGCTCGTCACCGTCTCGAATTGCTCGGCGCTGAAATCCAGGCCGGTCCAGTTCAGCTCCTCGTAGGTCGGGCTGACGCCGAACACGTGCTCGGTGCCCTGGGCCTTGCCTTCCAGGCGGTCGATCATCCACTTCAGCACGCGCATGTTCTCGCCATAGCCGGGCCAGACGAACTTGCCGTTCGCGCCCTTGCGGAACCAGTTCGTGGTGTAGATGCCCGGCAGCGCGGCGCCGGACTTTTCCAGCTTCTCGCCCAGATTCAGCCAGTGCTGGAAGTAGTCGCTCATGTTGTAGCCCATGAACGGCAGCATGGCGAACGGGTCGCGGCGCACCACGCCTTGCTGGCCGGCGGCGGCAGCGGTCGTTTCGCTGCCCATGGTGGCGGCCATGTAGACGCCTTCGGTCCAGTTGCGCGCCTCGGTCACCAGCGGCACCGTGGTGGAACGGCGGCCGCCGAAGATGAACGCGTCGATCTTCACGCCCTTCGGGTCGTCCCAGGCTTCGTCGAGCGCCGGGTTGTTGGTGGCGGCCACGGTGAAGCGGGCGTTCGGGTGGGCGGCCTTGGCGCCAGTGTCCTTGGCGATCTGCGGCGTCCAGTCCTGGCCCTGCCAGTCGACGAGGTGCGCGGGCAGCGCCTTGCCGGCCACGTCGTCTTCCATGCCTTCCCACCAGACGTCGCCGTCGTCCGTCAGCGCCACGTTCGTGAAGATGACGTTCTTGTCCAGGCTGCGCATGCAGTTGGGGTTGGTCTTGAAATTGGTGCCGGGGGCCACGCCGAAATAGCCGGCCTCTGGGTTGATGGCGCGCAGCGAGCCGTCGGCCTGCGGCTTGATCCAGGCGATGTCGTCGCCGATCGTGGTGACCTTCCAGCCTTCGAAACCGGCGGGTGGCACCAGCATCGAGAAGTTGGTTTTGCCGCATGCGCTCGGGAAGGCGGCGGCCACGTGGTACTTCTTGCCGTCGGGCTTGGTCACGCCCAGGATCAGCATGTGCTCTGCCAGCCAACCCTGGTCGCGGCCCATGGTGGAGGCGATGCGCAGCGCGAAGCACTTCTTGCCCAGCAGCGCGTTGCCGCCGTAGCCCGAGCCGTACGACCAGATCTCGCGCGTCTCGGGGTAGTGCACGATGTACTTGGTCGGGTTGCAAGGCCACTTCACATCGGCCTGGCCGGCTGCAAGCGGCGCGCCGACGGTGTGCACGCAGGGCACGAAATCGCCGTCCACGCCCAGCACGTCATACACCGCACGGCCCATGCGCGTCATGGTCTTCATGTTCACGGCGACATAGGGGCTGTCGGACAGCTCGATGCCGATGTGCGCGATCGGCGAGCCCAGCGGGCCCATGCTGAACGGCACCACATACATGGTGCGGCCCTTCATGCTGCCCTTGAACAGCGCGCTCTCACCCGTCTGCAGCAGTGCCCGCATCTCGGCCGGCTCTGTCCAGTTGTTGGTCGGGCCAGCGTCTTCCTTGTTCTGCGAGCAGATGTATGTGCGGTCTTCCACGCGCGCGACGTCCGACGGGTCGGAAAGCGCCAGGAAGGAGTTGGGCCGCTTGGCCGGGTTCAGCTTGGTGAAGGTGCCGGCGTCGACCAGTTGCTGGCACAGGCGGGCGTATTCCTCGTCGCTGCCGTCGCACCAGTAGATGTCGTCCGGTTGTGTCAACGCGGCGATGTCGGCGATCCAGGCGATCAGCCGGGCGTTTTTGACGTGGGAGGGCGGATTGAGGGTCAGGCCCTGCATCACGGGTGCGTTCATCGGGGAGCTCCTAGGTTGAAAAATCGTCTTTCTCAAGCAGGACAGCGCCGTCACGAACGGGCACATCCTTGGGAAAAACGACTGGTCACAGGGCGTCGGCCATCACGCGGGGCCGTTCTGGGGTTGGTCATTCTAGGGATGCACATGTGCGCAGATGACAAACAAATGCCAAAAGTCATGCAAACCGCGCATAGGGTTATGCCGTGTCGAATCAGCGCGGCCACGCCGCAACGCACCGAAAACGCGCGATGCGACAACGAAAAAAGGGAAATGGAATGCGGGGACGGTGCGGCGCGGTGTGCCCGCGTGCACGCTGGCAGGCCGCATTGCACGGCCTGCGGGGGCGGCAGGTCAGGCCATGAAGACGGCGATGAATGCCAACAGGAACATCAGCACGCCGCCGACGACGGGCAGCACGATGGGCATCATCGGCACGATGGCTTCCACCGGGTCGACGTCATGGGCGGCAGGTTCGTGCGGGGCGTGGGGGTTGGACATCGTGGTTCCTGGTCTCGGTCTCTGGAGAAGAGCGCGGATTTTAGCCGCGCATCATTCAGCTCAGTTCCTGCGCCTCGTAGCCGGCCGCGCGCAGCGCCTGCAGCAGGTCGCTCAGGTGGGCGCGGCCGCGCGTCTGCACCACCAGCTCCACGTCGACGTTCTGCGCCGCCAGTGCTGTGAACGCCCGCTGGTGCCGCACTTCGTCGATGTTGGCGCCGGCCTCGGCCACCGTGGCGGTGATGCGTGCCAGCTGGCCTGGCAGGTCGGAGGCGCCCACGCGGATGCGGCCCAGCCGCCCCGAGCGCACCATGCCGCGCTCGATGATCGCCGCCAGCAGCAGCGGGTCGATGTTGCCGCCGCACAGCACCAGCCCGACCCTCTTGCCCTGAAAGCGCCCCGGCGCATGCAGCAGGGCCGCCAGCCCCGCGGCGCCAGCGCCCTCGACCACCGTCTTCTCGATCTCCAGCAACATCAGGATGGCCTGCTCGATGTCGGCCTCCTGCACCAGCAGCATGTCGTCGACCAGCCGGCCGATGATGTCCTGTGTGATGCGCCCCGGCGTTCCCACGGCGATGCCCTCGGCAATCGTGCCGCTGCCCTGCGGATGCTGCGTGCCCTTCATGATGTTGAACATCGCCGGGAAGCGCGCCGTCTGCACGCCCACGATCTCGATGCCCGGCTTGATCGCCCGCGCCGCCGTGGCGATGCCGGCGATCAGCCCGCCGCCGCCCACCGCGATCACCAGGGTGTCCAGGTCGGGCACCTGCGCCAGCATCTCCAGCCCCACGGTGCCCTGGCCGGCCACGATGTCGGCATCGTCGTACGGGTGCACGAAGGTCAGCCCCTCGCGCTCGCCCATCGCAAACGCATGGGCGCGGGCCTCGTCCAGCGTGTCGCCATGCAGCAGCACCTCGGCGCCAAAGCCGCGCGTGCGCTCCACCTTCACGCCGGGCGTGAAGCGCGGCATGACGATCACGGCGCGCAGGCCCAGGCGCTGCGCGTGGTAGGCCACGCCCTGGGCATGGTTGCCCGCGCTCATGGCGATCACGCCGCGGGCGGCGCCGCCGCATTCGACCAGCCGCACCAGCTTGTTGCAGGCGCCGCGTTCCTTGAACGAGGCGGTGAACTGCAGGTTCTCGAACTTCAGGAACACCTGGGCGCCGGTGATGTCCGAGAGCGTGCGTGATGCCACGCAGGGCGTGTCCAGCAGCTGACCTTGCAGGCGGGCCGCCGCCTGGCGGATGTCGTCGATGGTGACCATTTGCGCATTGTGTGCCCCAAAAGCAGCGGGGGCGGGGGTTTTGGGGGCATCGGCTTCCAAAGCGTCACGCCCTGCGTTATCGTGGTTCAGTCCGTCCTTGATGGAGATCGTCCATGGTGAAGCGTTTGGCCCAGGATCCGTCCGCCGCCCAGGTGATCGCCTCGCCCGGGCTGCACACCGCGCCGGTTCTGGACATGATGTGCTCGCACTTCGTGCTGACACTCGTCGCGCGCCAGGGCCCCAAGTTCAATGTGCGCCGCGACCTGAACAGCCTGTTGGCCATGACCGGCCGCCACCTGGTCTGGCCGCAGCCGGTGCTGGCCCGGTTGCGCGAATTCCTCTCGCGCCGCTGCAAGGACAACGAGTTCTGGCGCGGCCACACCACCCTCAGCACGGCCGAATTCCTGGAGCGCCATGGCGTCTGGCGCGGCCCCTATGAAGAAGGCACGCTCTTCTTCTATTTGGACGAATACGCCAAGGACCAGCCCAAGGACCTGCTCGCCGCGCTGACCGTCACCGGCGACTGGCTGACACGCGCACTCAAGAAGCAATCCACGCTGGTCGAGAAGAACATCGACGCGCTGTCACGCCTGCTGCAGCTCAACCGCGCCGAGCGCGCGCTGCTGCTGTACGGCACGCTGGCCCGCTACCAGCGCGACCTGCGCACCATCCTCGTCGAGGTCAAGGTCAACAACGCGCCCGAGGCCTACGCCGCTATCGCCGAAGTCGCCGGTGTCAGCGCCACCGAGGTCGGCGAGGCCCTGCGCGCCGGCTCGCGGCTCGAGCGCATCGGCCTGGTCGAGAACCTGATCTCCGAGCACAACATCACCGACCTGGCCGACCTGATGAAGGTCAGCGAAAAGCTGCCGCCCGTGCTGATGCGCGAATACCGCGACCAGAGCGAGTTGATGGCCGTGTTCACGCGGCCGGCCGTCAAGAGCGCGCTGTCGCTCACCGATTTCAGCTTCGTCGAAGACGACGCCCAGGTGCTGGTTTCCCTGCTGCGCAATGCGGTGGCGCGCAAGGAGCCGGGCGTCAACATCCTGCTCTATGGCCCGCCCGGCACCGGCAAGACCGAGCTGGCGCGCGTGGTCGCCCAGGTCGCGGGGCTGGACCTGTTCGAAGTCGAATACGCCGACCGCGACGGCAATTCGCTCTCGGGCCGCGACCGCTACCGCTCGCTGCAAATCGCCCAGGTGTTCCTGAAGGGCAGCGTGCAGGCCGCGCTGCTGTTCGACGAAGTCGAAGACGTGTTCCCGCCCATCAGCACCGAGGCCGCGCAATTGATGGCGCGCGCCGACCAGATCGCCGCGCCCTCCAGCGGATCGGTCAGCGGCAAGGCATGGGTCAACCAGATCCTGGAGAGCAACACCGTGCCCACGCTGTGGGTCACCAACCGCATCGAGCAGATCGACCCGGCGTTTCGCCGCCGCTTCGCCTACCACCTGGAACTGAAATCGCCGCCGCCCGGCGCACGCGAAGGCCTGGTGCGCAAGACGCTGGAGGGCGTGCCCGTGTCCGACGCCTTCGTCGGCAAGCTGACCGAGCGCAAGGGCCTCACGCCGGCGCAGATCCGCACCGCCGTGCGCTTCGCCGGCCTTGCGTCCGACAGCGCCGCCGGCATGGAGCCGCTGATCGAGCGCCAGCTGCGCAACGCCGACAAGGCCCTGGGCCGCCACAGTGACGAGCGCGCCGGCCCGCCCAGCGTCACCACCTACGACCTGGAGATGCTCAACGTCGAGAGCCGCTTCGAGATCGAGCGCATCGTGCAGGCGCTGAAGACGCGCGGCCATGGCAGCCTGTGCTTTTATGGCGCGCCCGGTACCGGCAAGACCGCTTTGGCCGAGCACATCGCCCGCACGCTCGACAAGCCGTTGATGGTCAAGCGCGCCAGCGACCTGATGAGCAAGTTCGTCGGCGAGACCGAGCAGCAGATGGCCGCCATGTTCCGCGAGGCCGAAGCCGAAAAAGCCGTGCTGCTGCTCGACGAGGCCGACAGTTTTTTGCAGGACCGCCGCGGCGCGCAGCGCACGTATGAAGTGACCGAGGTGAACGAGATGCTGCAGGGCATGGAGCGCCACCACGGCGTGTTCATCTGCACCACCAATTTGATGGACCGCATCGACCAGGCGGCGCTGCGGCGCTTCTCGTTCAAGCTCAAGTTCATGCCCTTGCGGCCGGCGCAGCGCGAACGCATGTTCATCGTCGAAGCGTTGGCCGGTGATGACGCTGCGCTGAGCGAGGATTTGCGCACGCGCCTGCATCGGCTGGAGCATCTGTGCCCCGGCGACTTCGCCGCTGTGCGTCGCCAGGTCGACATCCTGGCCGCCACGTTCACGCCGGCCGAGTTCATGGAGCAGCTCGAGGCCGAGCACCGCATCAAGCCCGAAGTGCGCGAGTCGCGCGGCATCGGGTTCGTGCAGTAGGCTGCTGCAACCGGGCGCGTGCCCGGCGCTGCACAGGCCTGCGCGGCGGCCTGCTTCTTGCACGGGGTCTGAGAAGACCAAGGCAGCGAAGCCGATGACGCGTCGCGCCCACCATCACTGACATGACCTCACCCACCTCCGGCCACCGGCCACTGATCCTGCGCCATGCCGACGTGCTCGTCACCATGGACGCGCAACGCCGCGAGATCGCCGACGGCGCGGTGGTGGTGGACGGCCCCGCCATCGCCTGGGTCGGCGCCACGTCCGAGCTGCCCGCTGTGTGGGCCGCAGCCGCCACCAGCGGCGTCGCCGAGGTCATCGACCTGCACGGCCACGTGCTGCTGCCCGGCCTGGTGAACACGCACCACCACATGTACCAAAGCCTGACGCGCGTGGTGCCCGCCGCGCAGGACGCCGAGCTGTTCGGCTGGCTGCAGAACCTGTACCTGCTGTGGGCCGGCCTCACGCCCGAGATGGTGCGCGTCTCCACCCAGACGGCCATGGCCGAGCTGATGCTGTCGGGCTGCACCACCACCAGCGACCACCTGTACCTCTACCCCAACGGCGCGCGGCTGGACGATTCGATCGAAGCCGCCGACGCCATGGGCATGCGCTTTCACGCCGCGCGCGGCAGCATGAGCGTGGGCCGCAGCCAGGGCGGCCTGCCGCCCGACAGCGTGGTCGAGTGTGAGGCGCACATCCTGGCCGACAGCGACCGCTTGATCACCCGCTGGCACGACGCCTCACGCCACAGCATGCGCCGCATCGTGCTGGCGCCGTGTTCGCCGTTCTCCGTCTCGCGCGACCTGATGCGCGAGTCCGCCGCGCTGGCCCGCGCACGCGGCGTCTCGCTTCACACCCATCTGGCCGAGAACGACAACGACATCGCCTACTCGCGCGAGCAGTTCGGCATGACGCCGGCCGAATACGCGGAGGACCTCGGCTGGGTCGGCCGCGACGTGTGGCATGCGCACTGCGTCAAGCTCGACGCGGCCGGCATCGCCCTGTTCGCGCGCACGGGCACCGGCGTGGCGCACTGCCCGTGCTCGAACATGCGGCTGGGTTCGGGCATCGCGCCCATCCGCGCCATGCGCCTGGCCGGCGTGGCGGTGGGCCTGGGCGTGGACGGCAGTGCGTCCAATGATGGCGCCCACATACTGGGCGAAGCGCGCCAGGCCATGCTGCTGCAGCGCGTGGGCCATGGCCCGGCGGCGATGACGGCGCGCGAAGCGCTGGAGATCGCTACGCTGGGCGGCGCCCAGGTGCTAGGCAGAGATGACATCGGCGCGCTGGCGCCCGGCATGTCGGCCGACCTGGTGGCGTTCGACATGCGCGGCGTGACGCATGCCGGGGCCGGGCACGACCTGGCGGCGGCGCTGGTGTTCTGCCACGCCGTCAACGCCGCACTGAGCGTGATCGATGGCCGCGTGCGGGTGCGTGAGGGGCGGTTGGTCGATGTGGAACTAGCACCGCTGCTGGAGCGGCACCGTGGCCTGGCGCGTGATCTGTACGAGGCTGCGCGGCACCCGCACACGGCGTGAGCCACGGCGCCACCAGCAGAGCGGGGCAGGCGCCTTCCCAGGGCAAGATTTACTTCTTTTTATCGCCACGGGATAAATATCCTTGAATGGATAAAAAAGCATAGAAATGACCTTCTACCGGCCCGCGATCGCTGCAGACATGGCCCAGCAGCTCCTGCATCCGAAGGGACTCACCAAGAACAACATCCGATCGGGGCTGTTCCTGGGCGGACTGCGTCGAATCGGCAAGACGACCTTTCTGCGGGGTGACCTGATTCCTGCGCTGGAAGCGCAAGGCGCCATCGTGGTGTACGTCGATTTGTGGAGCAACACCGCGGCCAAGCCGACGGACCTTCTACTGCCGGCAGTGCGCAAGACGCTGCAGGAATTGGAACGCCCCGACTCGAAGACGCTGGGTGTGCTGAAACGGTTGAAGGGGCTGGACGTCGGCGCAGCTGGCTTCAAATTCGGCTTCAGCCTCGCCGAACTGGGCAAGACCGAAGGCAACACGCTGGCGGGCGCCTTTGCGGAACTGGTGAGCAAGGCGAAGACGGATGTCGTCGTCATCGTCGACGAAGTCCAGCACGCTCTGAACACCGACGATGGCGACAACATGCTCCTGGCGTTAAAGGCCGCGCGCGACGAGATCAACACCAGGCCGGATACGCCAGGGCATTTCCTCTTCATCGGCACTGGATCGCATCGCGCTCGGGTGCGCGAACTCACGATCAAGGGCAAGCAAGCGTTCAACGGCGCCATGTCGGAAGACTTCCCCGTTCTCGAAAAAGACTTCGTCGAGTGGCTGCTGAAGGAAGCGGATCTGGGCGCGAGAGCGCCGTCGCTCGACGTCGCGTTCGAGTGCTTCACGCGCCTGGGGCGGCGGCCGGAAGAGCTGACCAAAGCCTTGGTCGCGCTGCAGAACATGCCGGTCTTCTCGAACGCGGACCAGGACCTGCGGGCGATCACGGAAGGTGTCAGGCAGTCGGCCGCGGCGGTCGAGCTGGCTCGCGTGGAAGATCTCGGTGCCCTTGCGCAGGCCGTCTTCAACTACGTGTGCGACGAGGGAGGGCAGGGCGTCAAGAAGCTGTTTTCGGGCGCAACGCTGGAGGCGTACGGCCGCGTCCTTGGCCGGCCGGTCGCCCCTGAAGAGGTGCAGAAGGTCGCGGTTCTATTGCTCGACGAGAACATCCTCGCCCGCGACGGCCACGGCATCTACGGTGTCAGCGACCCCTTCGTGATCGAGACCTACCGTGGCAGGGCCAGCATCCGCGAGACGCTGGAGGGTTCTGACTCAGCCAGACCCGGCACGATGGCGATCAAGGGTTCCAAGTCCATGGAATAGGTCTTGGATCAGCCTCCTGGCGATCTACGCGGCGAACCTCTGCGCCCTTACCGAAAGACTAGTTTGTGGCGTTTGCCTCAGCTGACGGAATGTCGTTGATGGGCGCGAAACAGCCTGCCGAAACGACTGGAGGCGGCCAGGAACGGGTGCTCGCCAACGTCCGGTTGCTGGTTCGCTGTTAGCGTGTACGCCCAGGAATGCGACGGTGAAGGAAGCTCTGCGCAATGCGCTTTGAGATGTGCTGATGCAGCCCCACCCAGCCAATTGGCCGATTCGGCCCGTTGCACAGCGGCTTGTCGGCTCCTTCGGGCCTGCTTGCCGGCCTCTTGGCCGTTTGCAGGCGCACTCATGCCTGCGCCCCCATCAAAGTGCGCCGCACCATCCACAGGTTGGACAGCGCGAACAGCGTGTGCAGCTGCGCGGTGTTCTTCGCCAGCCCGCGGTAGCGCACCTTGACGTGGCCGAACTGGCGCTTGAGCACCCGGAACGGATGTTCGACCTTGGCCCGGACGCTGGCCTTGATGCGCTCAATCTGGTCGGTCAGCGCGTCGACCCGTTTGGTTTTGTCCAGCAGCTTGCGCTTGCCGGGGCGCATGGCGATGTTCCAGCGCACGCCTTCCTTGGCGTCAGGCCGCTTGCCAGCACCCTGGTAGCCGGCGTCGCCCCAGGCTTCGGTTTCTTCGCCGTGCAGCAGCGTGTTGGCTTCGACCACGTCGTTGACGCTGCCGGCGGTTCCCCGCACCGTGTGCACCAGGCCCGAGTCGGCATCCACGCCGATGTGGGCCTTCATGCCGAAGAACCATTGCTGACCCTTTTGGCTTTGCTTCATCTGCGGGTCGCGCTCGCCCGAGGCGTTCTTGGTCGAACTGGGCGCGGCGATCAGTGTGGCGTCGACCACAGTGCCGGCGCGCAGCAGCAGGCCTTTGGCGCCCAGCAGTTCGTTGACCAGCGCCAGGATCTTCGGGGCCAACTTGTGTTCTTCCAGCAGCCGACGAAAGCGCAGGATCGTGGTCTCGTCGGGCAGCGGCGTGTTCCAGTTCAAGCCCGCGAATTCGCGGAACAGCGGCACGTCGTGCAGCGCCTCTTCCATCGCCGGATCGCTCAGCGTGAACCACTGCTGCATGAAGTGGATGCGCAGCATCGTCTCCACGGCAAAGGGCGGGCGACCGCGTCTGCCTTCCGGCGCGTACGGGGTGATCAAGGCAACGAGCGCTGCCCACGGCACCACACGCTCCATCTCCGCCAGGAACTCACGCTTGCGCGTGCGCTTGGTCGTCAGGTTCAGGCCCAGGTCGGCTTGTTTCATGGCTCGGATTTTCTCAGCGCCAGGGCTTGCCAACGACATCGGCAGCGGATTTGTGCAGACCTTCCTGAACACATGGCACGCTAAAGATTTCAAGCCGGCACCCCTTCACATTCATGCGACTTCGGGCCATTGTTGGGCGCCCACCTGCAGGTGGCTTTGAATGCTGCCAAGGCAATAATCTAGCCATCTTTTAGCCCAGTCGATCGCCTAGGTGAGGTGCGAAATATCCACTTCGCCCCAATGCTGCTTGAAGTATTCAGCCACGACTCTCCTGTGGCAGTGATGGGGCTTATCTTCACTACAAAGCAAGCAACCATCACTTATGAGATCGGGCGGGACTTCTGATTCAATTCTCCTCTTTTGCATTAGATCGAGAAAACGCGCTTCGTAGGTACTCCAATCTCCACCGTTTTTCTTATACTCGTCGAGCATCGGTTGCGTGGGCGCCAGCAATGGAGCGTGAACATATTCAACATTCAGAAGTCGCTTCAAGAAGAAGGCGAGATCATCCTTCTTGGCGAATCCCGCAAGTTGCGATATGTTATTTAACCGCACATCAACAACTCTCTTTGTCTTAGATTTTTCAATCAAATCAAAGAACTGTCGCGCGCCCTTTTTTGTAAAACCGATTGTATATATTTTCAAAGTACCCACCGATTAGTTTAATGGCTTTTCAATGATGGCTGCAACAAGCTTGTAATGATAGCTACCCGATTTCGTCTCAAAGAGTTCTGCGAGACTTATCGTTAGAAGGCACGGACCAAGTTGCTGAAAGCGGCTAGCTGCCGGCAAATATTTCGACTCAACTACCGGGTCGGTCACCCAAAGCCGGTAGTCGACACCGCGATAATCGAACCTTGCTTGCACGCGCTTTTTTGGGTTTCCGAACTTTTCTCCTGGCGCCAAAACATGAATCTCAACAGATTCCACGGAAATCATTGTGATTGATGTCCTGAACCCTCCAGCAGCCGATCTCTCAATTTGATCATTAAGTCCGTTATAAGTTGAGTCGCCAACATTCCACAACTTTAACGGCTTTTCGGCAGCGGCACTCGCACGACTCCAGTCACACCGCCCCTGTTTGATCCAATAGTGATTAGGCGACAAAAGCCAATTCTCAGAGTGGCAACCTATAGGCTTTTCGCCAAGTAGTGGCACATCGACAATATCAAGAACTTTAGGATACGTACCATCTTGATATCGACGCTCATCTTCTGAAACCTCAGCCCCCTGGCGATCACTGACCGGGCGGATCCAATTTGGGCCGTACACGTCCCCGATTATTTCTCTTCCGGCAAGGCACCTTCCAGAATGTTTGCGGGAGTTAGCAAGAATTATCATTCGTTTATAGATCATAAGTAACTCTATTGTTTTCCTTGTTGTTTGCTAACATTACACTCTTCAACTTTTGGAAGTCGATCCAAGTACGCCGCGATGATGTCACCATGGCATGCTTGTGGTTTGCAAAAGCAGGCTAATCGTAGCCCTCTTAGCCCGAGAATCCCACGCTTAAAAGACGCATCTTCGGATATTTTTTTCTCAAAGTATTCTTCATACTTTTTTAGAACTTCGTCGCGATCGGGCCCATCTCCGTGGCCGATTGCAAATGGATTACCCCATGGTGTTCCGCGACCGATGTAGATGTCGAATTCGCTCGTCGTATTTTTGTTGACCACCCTCGTTACTTGAACAGGTATGACTTTGGTCGGAATTGATAAAACCCGTGCCTCAAAAATAAGGTTTGTAAGACCCACGCCATCCCAAAAAATCAGTAGGTGCGCAGTGCTCTCGAGTGCTCGTCGAATTTCCGATCTTGATTTAGCTTTTACTTGGTCTGCCGAAGGCCACTTCGCCAATGCTTCCTGCAAGAGACAAGGGTTTCCTTCCAATATCCCTATGTTCTCAAGCTCCGCGTCAGGGATATTAGCTAGGTGATATCTTATGGCTTGTGCCGAAATAAACGGCGAAGCTGCGACGAGTATATTATTCACAAAATCTTTTGGTTGCTTAAGGGGATCATACGCCGGCGAATACTGCTGCATGGTGCTGCTCCGTGTGATCGAAATGTGTTCACACGACCAAAAACATGTACTGCCGAAGGTGCACCAAAATTTCGAGCGACTAGCTAGAAATCAAACTCTCGATTTGGCCCTTGCGCGACATCCCCCCAGATCCGATTGGGCAGCTCGTGGCGACTGAAGAACACCAGATGGTAGAGAGGCCGATTGCCATCGTCCCGAACCAGAGGCATTCGGCGGCTAATTGAGAACCCTAAGCCCTCGACCAGTCCGCACCAGTACTCGAAAAACGCATCGTCCGCGTCGCCGCGCACAAATGCCCAGGGATCAATATGTTTGCGCCATCCGGGTGCCGCCGCATCGAAACGTGCGCGTTCCGGGTTGAACTCCATTAGTACGTTGCGACGAAGGTCCATCGTGCTGAAGTGAACCGCGAAGTCCACGTAATTCAATCTGGCGAGCCTCTCGATCACACTGAAGGACAGGTACTGGAGGTTGTAGGGATCCAGATAAGCAAGGCAAAGCGCGCCCCGGGGGATGTGCTCGAGTGCTCGGTCCACGGTGGACTCCGCGGCTCCTGGCAACGCAACTGCCGGCGCACCGACTGCCCGCAGTCGCGCCGCGCAAGCAGATGCCCGTGCCTCATCCAGGTCGCCCAGCAAACAGGATGTGAATGCCGCGTTGTCACGCAGCGAGTGGTGCCACGCAATCTGCGCGCCACCTGGGCGCGTCATCGGCTCGCCTTTCACCTGAATGCGCCCAGGTCCGCAGAACAGATCGACGTACACGCGGTGGTTGAACTTCTCGCGCGCCCGGCGCGTCCCCTCGACGTACTTGGCTAGGAAGGTGTGCTTCATGTCGGGCACCCAGCTCCCTACACCCTCGCCCATTCGTCCATGCTCGACGGGCAGCAGGGGCAGCGTATCTGGTTCGCAACCAAGCTTGAAGCTCAAAGCGCGCTCCCGAATGAACCTCCAAACAATCCCTTCTGCGGACTGCGCTCTACCCAGTCGGTGTCCTTCATGTATTGGGCCTTCCACCGATTCTTGCCATCCTCGGCGCGAATGAAGATTTCCTGCTCGTCCAACAGCCTCACAAGCGCCAGCTTGTACATGAAATGATGTACCAGGGGAGGTGTTGCAGGTGCTGGCATAGATCTCGCCGATCTGGATGGGCTGGCGCCGCGCAAACACGAAGTTGGCGAGTTGCTCGGGCAATGCATCCGACGACAGACGTCGAGCCGCTTCATCGAACACGAAGCCCCCGTCGAACTCCTGCCGAAATCCCATGACGGGAGCCTCTAGCATGTTCAAGCCCGGCCCGCCGTAGTGAATGAAATGGTTTTGGTGCTGCCAGTGCACCTGCTTCATCACATCCTGCGCGCGAGGATGCTGGGACAGATGCACAAGCCAATACTCGCCCTGCCCGCTGCCCTCCCCCCGGATGAAGAACGGCGTGAAGTACTGGGCACCGCACTCACGCACCAGCGCCTGGTACAGCGCGGCCTGGATGACGCGCCGCCAGTCCGCGGAGTTCTCCTCCTTGATCCTCTCAATCGAATGCCCGCCCAGTTCCGATCGAATATCAATGGCCAGCTTCCGCGACACGTGGTCGGCGAACTGGTCATTGGTGTAGGTGGCAAAGGCGGAGACGTGAAACGTGAGCACTACCTCGCTTTTTGGCGAATCCCGAAAGATCTCCTGGATGAGCGGTGCAGGAACATCGCTGTATCCATACTGATCTAGAAAGAACAGTGCGGTGCGTGCCAGAGGCGTGTGGCTGCTGATAAGTTGAAAGACCTTGGGCGATGCCGCCACGAAGTCTTCATTGATCAAGTGGATCGTGGAGCCGATCAGCGGACCATAACCTCGATCTAGCAACACCTGCTTCAGATGAGCGAGCGCCTTGGCATCCTTGTCAACGAAGACGTATAGAACGTCGAGCGCAACTGGTTTCGTCCTCTTCGCATTGACCCGAACACACGCCTCCTCAACTGCCTGGAGCATGCGTAGTGGGGAACCAAGCACCTCCGCTCCCCTGCCCTTCAGCGAGTAGAGACCACCACCGCAGAAGCCATCGACCAGCGTGATGCGAAGCTTTTCGCGCCCGCGCGCGTTTAGAGTGCGCTGTTCAAAATACCGGATCAGATAGCCGACCAGCACCTCATGCTTGGTAACGCTGTGCGGGTCGATTTGCGCCGGCCCGTTCGACCAATCGTAGTGACTCTGTGCCAAGCGCCTTACCCTTTCGTGGTGCGGTACGAACGATGCTAAACGCGTGTACTCGGGCTCGGAAATTGATCCCAGTGGCGACCGCTGAGCGACCGGCCGGCCTTCCCTTTGCCGACGCCCGCGAGCTTGACCTCGGATCCGTCCCGCCGGACAACGTGGATCGGCGTGCGGCCTGTCACCGCATCGCCAGCCAACTCAACCGGGGCCCAGTGTCCCCATTGCTTGAAGTGGAAGGCCACGCCTTCGGCGTTGCATTGCTTCCGCAGATTCTCTGGCCATTGCGGATCCATGGGCCGCGACCCCGGCCCCGATTCCCCGCCGGCGATGACCCAGTCCACACGGGTACCCTTCTGTCCGGTCTTCAACCACGGACGCAGTTCCAAGGGGCCCAAAAGCGGCTCGCAGGACAGGAAGCGCACAGCAGGCGTCTCAAACTCCAACAGGTACTTGATACGCTTGTCCGCCGACTCCTGGTGCTCCACAGTAGCGCCAAGCCAAACGTTGCGTGGCAACTCGTAGCCCTTGGGCAACTGCTTACGCACGAGATGAATACGTTTGGTCAGCAGTAGCCAGTCGAGATGCGGCGTGGCCTCGATAAGTTCGAAGAGCCGCAGGCGATGGGGGACTAGATCTTTACGGTTCTCGAAGACGTCCGCCATCGACGCGCAGAACACGCGTTGCCGCGCTCCGCTTGCCATTGCCTCCCGGTTCCACTTCAGCGGCTCTTTCCAATGCGCATCACTGAAGAAGCGCCGCTCGGCCGCAGCCCCCCAGACATCAACGCCCAAGCGCTTGGCCCAAACCTCGGCGTAGCAGTGGTCGCACGCGTCCGAAACGCGAACACACCCCCACCAAGGATTGAAGGTGTGATGCGTCCATTCAATGCGTGTGTCTTTGCCCATGGTCGTTGTCTTGAGGCAAATTCTAGCCTGGAGATCTGTATTTTTATACAGATCTGATCTGTGCCGACTTCAATAGCCTATGGCGCACATGGTCTCCCCGACCAATACGCACCTCAATCGCTCCAACGTGTGCCAGCCAACATGCGCACTCGTACTCGGGCCCTACAATTGAGCCTGTGCGCAGCTCCGACAGGCAGCTCTACGGCAGCGAGACCAAGACGGCACATGTCCGTTCAGAGCGCAAAGCGGGTACTGGCCGTGCTTGCCAATCCCTCGCCTTCAGAACGTCGCACTGCACCGCACCCCCAGCGGCACCTTGCCGGCAGGGTTCGGCAACTCCAGCCGCACACCAAACGTGCCGCTCGCCGAATCAATCACCGTGTCGACCACCCGCACCTTGGCGGGGTACTCCCCACCGAACGGCGCCTCGGGTTTGACCGCCAGCGTGTCGCCCACCTTCACGCGTCCGTGCAGCGCCACCGGCAGCACCATCTCTACGCGCGCGGGGTCGGTCTGCGCCAGCTTCAGGATGGGGCTGGCGCTGTCGCCTGACTGGGCCAACTCGCCGGGGTTCTGCAGCCGCTCCATCACCACGCCGCCGACCGGGCTCACGATGGTGCGCCGGCCCAGCTCTGCGGCCAGGCGATGCGCCTCCAGCTTGGCCAGCTCGCGGCTGTCGCGCGCCTCCAGCAGGTCGGCCTCGGCCACGCGCGATTCGGCCAGCGCGTCGTCGCGGTCCTGGCTGGAGACAAACTTTTCCTTCACCAGTTCCTCGCGCCGGCGCAGCTTGTCCTTGGCGTGCGAGAGGCGCGCCTCGGCCGCGGCCACGTTGCCCTGCATCACGGCGCGGTAGCGGGCCGAGTCCAGCGCGGCCTTCTCTGCGCCCGCATCCAGCAGCACCAGCGGCTGGCCCTTGCGCACGGTGGCGCCACGGTCAACGGGGATGTCGGTGATCAGCGCGGTGACGGTGCTGCGGATCGACAGCTTTTGCGCCGGCTCGATCAGGCAAGGCGCGACCTCGGCCCGCAGGGGGGCGGTTGCCAGCAGGCCAGTGGCCAGCAGGGCGATGGCGGCGTGCCTCATAGCCGCCCCGACATCGACATCAGATCGGCCAGCTGGTTGTCCAGCCGCAGAGCCTCACGTCGCCCATCGCGGTGCTGGCGCTCGGCCGCGCGCTGGGCCAGGCCGCGCAGCACACGCAATGCCAGCCGCCCCGCACCCGCGCCCTGCAGGCCGCGCGCCACAGCCGCCAGGGCCGGCGTGAATTCGCGGAACAGCGCATCGTCGAACGCCACGATGCACTGCGCACTGCCGGCGTCACCCTGCCGCCCGGCGCGGCCGAACAGCTGGCGGTCGACGCGGCTCGACCCATGGTGCTCGCTGAGGATCACATGCAGCCCGCCCGCGCGCAGCACGTCGGCCGGCAGCTTGATGTCGGTGCCGCGCCCGGCCATGTTGGTGGCCACCGTCACCGTGCCGGGCAGGCCGGCGGTGCGCACCAGCTCGGCCTCGGCCGCGTCCTGCTGCGCGTTGAGCACGCGATGCACGATGCCGCGCGTGTGCAGCACGGCCGACAGTTCCTCCGACACGTCGACCGACCCCGTGCCCACCAGAACCGCGCGGCCGGCCGCAAGCAGCGCCTGCACTTCCTGTGCGATGCGCTGCCATTTGGCCTCGGTGTCGGGCAGCACGATGTCGGGCCAGCGGCGGCGTGCCGACGGCCGGTGCGTCGGCACGACCAGCGTGCGCAGGCCATAGCAGCCGCGGATCTCGCCACGCACCTCGCGCGCCGTGCCAGTCATGCCCGACAGCCGCAGATAGCGCGCGAAGAAGCGCTGGTAGGTGATGCGCGACACGGTGCGCGCGCGGTCAGAGAGGGCGCAGCCCTCCTTGGTCTCGATCATCTGGTGCAAGCCTTGTTCCCAGGTGCGGCCGGCCAGCACGCGGCCGGTGTTTTCGTCGACGATTTCGACCTTGCCCTCGCGCACCACGTAATGGTGGTCGCGCGCGAACAGGTGCAACGCCCGCAGCGCCTGCACCACCCAATGCTCGCGCGTGGCGCGCAGCTGCCATTCCGGGCCCATCTCGGCCCCCAGCGCCAGGCTGGCGCGCAGCACCTGCTGGCGGCCCAGCGCGGTCAGCGCCAGTGCGCGGCGCCGCGCGTCCACGCGGTAGTGCTGCACGTCCAGCAGGCCGCGCGCGATCTGCAGCGCCTGCGCGAAGTGCGGCGGCGCGCCCTCGGCGCCAGACTTCACGGCCAGGATCAGCGGCGTGCGCGCCTCGTCGATGAAGATGCTGTCGGCCTCGTCGACGATGGCGAAGTGCAGGCCGCGCAGCAGGCTGTGTTCCACCACCTCGCTGTGCACCCACTCGCGCAGCTGCTGGCGCGTCGCGCTGATGTCGGCGCCGAAGCGGGCGCGGTCCTTCAGGTAGTCGAACACCAGCTCCTTGCCGGTGCAGTAGGTGATGGCCTTGTCGTACGCCGCACGCCGTGCGTCCAGCGACATGCCGGTCAGCACCGAGCCCACATCGAGCCGAGCCCGGGCATACAGCGGCGCCATTTCCTCGGCGTCGCGCTCGGCCAGGTAGTCGTTGACGGTGACCACATGCACCGGCACGCCGGCGCAGGCGGCCAGCGTAGCGGCCAGCGCGGCCGTCAGCGATTTGCCCTCGCCGGTCGCCATCTCCACCAGGCGCCCTCTGAGCAGGCCGGCGGCGCCCAGCAGCTGGGCCGGGTAGGGCTCCATCTGCAGGCTGCGCCGGCACATCTCGCGCACGGAAGCCAGCGCGTCCGGCAGCTCGGCCGGCTCGGCCCAGCAACGACGGGCGCTGCGGCGCAGCAGCTGCAGCAGCGCGGCGTCGTCGAGGGCGCGCATGGCGTCTGCCCGCTGCACCGCCAGTTGCACGCGGCGGCGCAGCGTCTGGTCCTCGCGGTCGAGCGGCTCCAGCACACGCCAGCAGGCGCGCGCCCAGCGGTCGGCCGTGTTCTCGCGCGCGTCGGCCCGCTCGGGGTAGGCGCTGCCGCTGCGGGCCAGGTCGAGGGATGTCATCCGAGCTGTCCCTTTCGCTGCGTGCCACCTGCAACGAGTGCAACGTGGGCGTGTCGTGCGCCCAGTCCCGTCGCGGGCGAGAGAGCAGCGACCGTTGAATCAGTGGACGTGATGCTCCCACTGCCGTCGCGGGTTGGCGCGCGGGCCGAGGCCACCGGGTGGCCCCTTCCGCGAATGTCCCCCGGTCCGCGCAGGGCGCGTCCCTCCTCCTTGATTTCGCTGCAGGGGCCACCCGATACCCTCGGCCCTGACCATGGCGCGTCGTACCGAGCGACTGAACGGTTCAGCGCTTGTCCAGTCACCCGCGGCGCTGACGGAACACGACGATGGTGTGCTTCGCGCAGTGAAATAAAGGAGGAGCCCTGGGCCGCCTGCGGCCCTGGGCGGGGGACATTCACGGAGCGGAGTACACCGTCGGCGTGGGCCCGCCCCGAGGCGTGGTTCCACCCCCAAGCTCGCTCCCATTCCGGGGTGTGTGCCCGCCCCGACACCTGGTCGAGGCCTGCAGCCTTCTCCGACCCCGGACCAACTTGGCCACTCGTCCTGCGTCCATCCCAACGAGGTCGTCGCATTTCAAACACTCAAGTGAGACAAAAACAACCGCCGCGTATGCCGCCACCAGCGCTGGCCGATCGGCTCGGCCGGCTGCTCCAGCGCCACATACACGCGCGTGCCGATGGCGCCCAGGCTGGTCACCTGCGGCGCCTCGATGTCGAACTGGAACACCGTCTCCATCGCCGTGGCACCGCTCTCGTCGCGCGGGTCGACGACGAAGCGGCCGCCACCGGTGGCGCCCAGTGCGGGGCTGGGCAATGCGTGCCCGGCCTGCGGTGTGCTGCGTGTCAGGCGGCCCACATGCGCGTCCTGCACTTGGCCGGCCACACGGATCTCGATCGACTGCAGCGCGGCCAGGTCCAGCTCGGCCTCGCCCTGCGTCAGCGCCACGCGCACGCGCGGCACGCTGCCACTGCCGGCCTCGGCCAGCACATGACCCACCACATCGCCACGCTTGACGAAGCGGCCCGGCAGGTCCTGCGCCTGCTCCAGCCGCACCGTGCCGGCCAGCCCGGCGCGCAGTTGCAGGTCGGCCACGTCGGCCTGGGCGCGGCGCAGCGTGGCCTGCTCGGCCTGCAATTCCTCCTGCAGGCGCGCAGCCAGTGCCGGCTGGTGCACCAGGGCTGCGTCCAACCGCGCCTGGGCCAGCGCCACACGGCTGGCCTGCTCGGGCACGCGGGCCTGCAGGTCGGCATTGGTAGTCGCCAGCACCGTGTCGCCCGGCCGCACGGCCGTGCCCTCGGGGGCCGTGATGGCCTGCACGAAGCCATCGGCCCGGGCGCGCAGCAGCGCTTCCTCGGGCAACCAGACGACACCCTGCACGCGAATGTGGCGCGGCAGCGGTACCACCAGCAACAGCACCAGCGCCAGGCCCAGCAGGCCGGCCACGGCACTCCACGCGCGCCAGGGCCGGGCCGCGAACTGGGGTGAGCTGCACAGCGCGTGCAAGCCCTTGGCCAGCGGCCAGACGATGCTGGCCGCCAGCGTCCACGCGGCCAGCAGCACGCCTGCAAAGAAGTACTGCTGCGCCACGAACCAGGCGATGCCGAAGCTCAGCAGCAGCCGGTACACCAGCGCCAGCGGCGCATAGGCGAGGAACCAGCCCATCTCATAGCGGCTGGCCGGTGGCAGCGTGGCGCCGCGCGCGCCCAGCACCAGGCGGCGGATCAAAAACATCCAGAAGCCGTTGGCGCGCTGCCCCAGGTTCGGCACGCCGATGGTGTCGGCCAGCATGAAATAGCCGTCAAAGCGCAGCAGCGGGTTGCCGTTGAACAGCACGGTCGACAGGCCGCCCAGCACCATCACGTTGTAGAGAACGGAGCGCCAGAAGCCCGGTTCGATCGCCAGCCAGGCGAAGAAGGCCAGCGCCGCGATGAAGATCTCGGCCGCCATGCCGGCGCCGGCCACCGCCACACGCGCCCAGCGGCTGGGGAAGGCGCTGGAGGCAGAGGCTTCCACATACGGCGTGGGGTAGAACACCAGCAGCATGAGCCCCATCTCGTGCACCTCGCCGCCGCGCCGCACCACCGCTGCGCCGTGCGCCAGCTCGTGCGCCACCTTGAGCAGCGGAAACACCAGCGCGGCCAGCAGCAGGTTGTCGGCCGCCAACATCTGCTCGCCGAAATTGCGGCTGAGGTCGGGCCAGTGGGCCGGCACCAGCGCCAGCGCGCTGCCCACCACGGCCAGCCACGCGCACCAGACCAGCGCAGCGGGGACGGCCGGCGTCACGGCCAGCAGGCGGCGCAGGAAGCGGTCCGGGTCCCACAGTGGCAGCTTGATCGACATGGGGTTGCCCATGCTCTGCTTGCGCTTTTGCTTCTTCTGGCGCTGCTGGCGCACCAGCAGCTCGGCGGCGTCGGGCGAGGCATCGACGACCAGCAAGTCCTGCGCATTGAGCTGGCCGACGAGTTGCAGGATGTCGTCCTGGCTGGGCGTGTCCTCGCGCGGCTCGGCCGACAGGCGCTGCCAGATGTGCTCCAGCGTCGTGCGCCCGTCCAGCATGCGCAGCAGCCGGTAGGCCGGCGCGTTCAGCCGGTGTTGGCGCGCGCCGCCCAGGTCCTCCAGCACATGCCACACCTCGCCGTGCTGCACCTGCCGGTGCACGCGCGCATGCGGCACAACGCGCGGGCGCAGGCCGGCCACGCGGTGCCATTGCTCGGAGAGGAGGGCGACGCTCACTTCAACACCCCGGCGCTCACGGCAAATACTCCCAAACGGTCACCCGTAGCCACTGCCGGAAGTGCCGGGTCCACGCCTGCAGCGCTGGGCTTTCGCCGGTGTCGACCTTGGCCACGCCCTCCAGGCCGGGGCGCAGGCGCGCATCGGGTTGGGCCAGCTTGGCCTCGACGCGGAAGAAGTTGCGCCCGTCCTTGGCGGTGGCCACGGCCGTCACGCGGCGCACCGTGAAATCGAAGGCCTGGCCCGGCAGCGTGGTCAGCACGATGCGGCCGGTCTGGCCCAGCTGCACCAGCGGCGTGTCGCGCTCGTCCACCTCCAGCACCACGCGCCAGTCGTCCAGCGGTGCTACCTCGAACAGCACCTTGCCCTGTTCCACCGGCGCGCCGATCTGCTGCGACAGGTCGCCCTTGATGACGATGCCGGCCGACGGCGCCACGATCTGCACGCGCTGCAGCTTCTCCAGCACCAGGTCGAGCTGCGCGCGCACGCTGCCGCCCTGCGCGGCGGCCAGCCGGCTCTCCACGCGGTTGCCGGCGGCAATCGCTTCGCGTTCCTTGCGCAGCGTGACTTCCAGATCGGATTCCAGCCGCATCCGCTCCAGCCGCAGGTCCTTGTCGTCCAGCGTGGCCAGCAGCTGGCCGGCGGCCACGGTGTCGCCGGCACGCACCGGCGCCTCGCGCACGTAGCCGGCGAACGGGGCCACGGCGGCGCGCTGCACCTCGCCCTCGATGGCGGCCTGCGCACGCACGCGCTCGGGCACCGGCACCAGCGCGGCGGCCGCCAGCAGCAGCGCGCCGGCCAGCACGCCGAGCTTGATGGCCGGGTGCGAGGCATCGGTCGCCGTGCGCACGCCGCTGCGCGTCTGCGCGCCCAGCCGCTGCCAGGCACCCTGCGCGGCCTGCTCGTGCAGCGCGAACACCGGCGCCAGGGTGACTGCCGCCACGCGCAGCGCTTCAGCCTCGGCCGGGCTGAAGGGCGCGTCGCGCTCCAGCAGCAGCACGCCCGTCACCTCGCCACGGTGCAGCAGGGGCAGCAGCGCCAGCGCGCCGGCCTTCTGCGCATGGGCGTAGTCGGCCAGCGGCGCGCACGGCAGGCTCTCCTCGTCCTGCGGTGGCCACAGCATTAGCGCGCGCTCGTCCACGGCCTCGTTCATGGCGGCCTCGGCCATGCCGGTCAGCCGCGTGCGGGCGTCGAAGGTGGCGGTGTTGCTGCGCACGAACAGCCGCGTCTGCAGCCCCTCGACCCGGCCCAGCTGCACCAGCGTGGCGTCGAAATGCTGCGCCAGCCGGTTCACCAGTGCCAGTGCAGCGGCGCGCGGCTCGGGTTGATCGAGCATCAGCGCGTTGGCGTCGATGACGAAACGGGCGCGCTCCAGCCGCGTCGTCAGTGCCTGCGTGGCCTGCAGGTCGCCCAGTCGCAGCAGCCAGGCCACGCCCCAGTGCAGCTGGCGCATCAGGCGCTGTGTGTCCAGCGAAGGCAGGTCGGCCAGTGCCAGGCTGACCAGCAGCACGCCAGCCTCGCCGCCCAGCGGCACCGGGAAGTCGATGCGCGCCACGCCGTCGTGCCGCGCGATCACCGGCCCGCGCGCGGGTGCCTGGCCGGCCGGCGCTGCGATCGGGTGCAGCTGCGCCGCATCGGCCAGTGTGGGCAAGCCGGCCAGCGCGGTCGCCACCGGCTTGCCCTGTGCATCGAGCTGCCAGATGGCGGCGCGCTGCAGCTCGGGCATCCACTGCGGCAGCTGCTTGAGCCAGGCATCGGCGGTGCCAGCGCGTTCCAGTGCGGCATCGGCCACCGGCACCGTGGCCGGCGGCGCGTCGTGGGGCAGGGCGTCACGCTGCATGGTCGGCTCCGGTTCAGGCCAGGGTCACGCGGTACACCGTGCCCTGCGTTGACGACACGCGCAGCGCGCCGTCGGCCCCGAACGCCAGGCCCGAGATCTCGCCGTTGGTGATGCCCTGGCTGGCCAGGTCCACGCGGCGCTGCTCCACACCCTGGCGGTTCACCAACACCACGCTGGTGACGCTGCCCGAGGAGCCGATCCACAGGTTGCCGGTCGCCGGGTCGATCGCCATGCCGGTGTGGCCGGTCACGCCGATCGGCAGGTCGAACGTCTGCACCACAGCGCCGGTGGTGGCGTTGAAGGTGGTCAGCTTGTCGTCACTCGTGGTGGCGAAGATCAGGCCGCTGGCCGCGTCGAACACGCCCGAGGTCAGGTAGCTGCCCGGCAGATCCAGTTGCGCGACGATGGCCCCGGTGGCTGGGTTCAGCGCCGTGGCGTGGTTGTTGCCGTAGCCGTTGATCAGCAGCAGGCTGCCGGCCGGCACGTTGACTCCGCCCAGGCTGAAGGCGCTCGGTACCACCTGCAGGCCACCATAGCCATACGCCGAGTCGTAGGGCCCCATGGCCGTCGTCATCGTGATGGTCTGGGCGATGGCCCCGGTGGACGGGTCGATGCGCAGCAGGTGCCCGGGGCCGCCATAGTCCAGCACCCAGGTCGTGCCGGTGGTGCGGTCCACCGCCACGTCGGTCAAATAGCCGACCGGCGCGCTGTCGGTGCCCGGGCGCAGCACGTTCAGCGCCAGCGCGGCAGAGGTGCCACCCGCCGTGCTCACCGTCACATTGCCCTGGCCGTAGCGCGGCGTGCTGGCCAGCGGGATGTTGACCAGGTTGTTCTCGGTGTAGACGCCGCCCTGGCTGTTGCCGTAGGTGATGTCCGGCCCGGTGTTGATGACCGTGTCGGCCAGCGTCGCGCCGGGCAGGTTGAAGGTGCTGGCGCCTTCGACGAAGCCGCTGCCCGCCAGGCTGAGCGTGCCGTTCTCCGACACCGCGTACAGCGTCGGCACGATCTGCAGCAGTGGCTGGCTGCTCGATCCGAACACCTGCAGCCCGAACGCCCCGTTCACCTGGCCCGGCAGCACCAGCGTGGCGCTGGTGCCGTCGCTCGCGGCGCTGGTGGGGCTCACGCGCACCATGGCCGGGTTGCCCTGGTAGTCCGTGTAGCGGATCAGCACGTCGGTCGCAGTACTCAGCCCGTTGCCGTTCAGCCCGATGGTCTGCCCGGCGTTGGCCGAGGCCTGGGCCGCACTGGCCGGCGTGCCGCTGGCGGCCACACTGGTGATGCTGGCCAGGTTGGTGCTGAACAGCGCACTCGTGCCACCCGCTGTCTGCACGCTGATGCCGCCGAACGCGCCGTTGGACAGCGGCACCGTCAGCGTCACCTGGCCGTTGGCGATGAAGCGGTTCAGCACTGTGTCGCTGCGGCCCTGCACGTCCGGCGTCGCGCCGGTGCTGGCGTCGCGCACCGTCTCGCTGCCGAAGCGGTACAGGCTGTCACCACCATCGAGGAAGCCGAAGCCCGACAGCACCACCACCGCCGTGCTGCCGTCACCGGCCACCGACTGCACCTGCACGTCCGTCACGCGCGGCACGATCTGCAGCAACAGGCCGTTGGTGTCGCGCTCCAGCCGCACGCGGCCGATCATGGCGGTGTCCGGCACGGCGACCGTGATGGTCTGCGCCGCCACGTCCACGCTGGTGGGCACCACCAGCAGCTGGTCGATGGCGCCTGCCGCGTCGACCACCGTGAACAACACACGGTCGCCGCTGACCAGGCCGACGCCGCGCAGGGTGATGGCCTGGCCCGGGTTGGCCGAGGCCACCGCCGTCTGGCCCGGCGTGCCGCTGCCGGCCGTCGCCTGGATCGACGACAGCCGGATGCTGCCCAGGCTCTGCGCCTCCAGGCTCAGGCTGTAGGCCCCGGTGTAGGGCGAGGCCGTGCCGCTGCCGGCGGTGGCCGGGTCGTAGGTCGTGTTGCCCCAGCCGCTCACGCCGATGGTGTAGGTACCAGCGCTCGGCGCGGTGAACTCCAGCAGGCCCGCATCGTTCGGGCTGAAGGCCCGCGTCGCCACCTGCGTGCCGGCCGCGTCGAAGATGCGCACATGGCCGTAGGTCTGCGTCGCCATGTTCAGGCGCAGCATCACGCGGGCGCCCAGGTTCACCTGGTACATGTCCACGTCGCGCTGCCCTTGCGCGCCGTCGCCCACGCTGGCGTTGACCACCAGCCGCGCATCGCGCGCCAGGCCCAGGTTGGCCGCGCCGGCCTGCGTGTCGCCCGGCTCGCTGGTCGGCGTCTGCGTGCCCTGGTTGGCGATGGCGATGCCGGTGCGCACGGCCGCATTGCCACCCGAGGTGCGCACGGTGATCTCATTGCCCACCACGCCCGCAGGCACGGTCAGCGTGATCAGCTGCTGGTCGCGCGTGGCGCCGGTGCTGTCGATCACGGTGCGCAGGCTGTAGCTGCCGACGGTCTGACCGCCCACCGTGATCACCAGGTCGGCGGCCGACAAGCCAATGCCCTCCAGCACCATCACGTTGCCCGCGCCCACGGTGCCGCCCACCGAGCGGATCAGCGGCACCACCTGCAGCGCGATGCTGGCGCCACTGCCCAGCACCGTCACGTTGCCGGTGGTGGCCAGCGCCGGAACCATCACGCTGAGCGTGCGGCCGTCGCTGCTGGCCGTGCCGGTGCGCGTCAGCGTGCCGACCACGCCGTTGTCGTCGCGACCCTGGAACTGCACCAGCGTGTTGCTGGTGAAGCCCTGGCCCTGCAGCACGATGGCCTCTGCCGTGTTGGCCGAGGGCAGCGCGTTGTTGACGGGCGCTGCCGAGCCGGCGCTGGCATTGATGCCCGTGAACAGCGTCAGCGGCTGGTTGGCGAAGGTTGGCGTGAACTGCGCCGTGCCACCCTCGGTGGTGATGCGGATCGGCCCGTCCAGCGTGCGCGGCGCCACCGCTGTCAGCGTGCCGTTGCGCACGCCGCTCACGTCCAACGGCCCGGTGTGGCCCGAGCTGTCGACAAAGGCCACGCCGCCCACCGTCAAGGTGGTGCCGCCATCCATGAAGCCCGAGCCGCTCAGCGTGAACTGGCTGTTCTCGCCGGTGCGTCCGGTGATGCCCGTCAGCAGCGGCACGATCTGCAGCCGCACGCCGGCGCTGGGGTTGCCCGAACTCTGGACCACGCGCACGTTCCCGGTGGTTGCCAGATCGGGCACCAGCACCTGCAGCCGGGTGCCGGCATCGTTGATGGCCAGCGGATCGACGGCCACCTGGCCGGTCGATCCATCGGCGTTGCGCACCTCGAACAGCACGCGCGTGCCGGCGTTGAAGTTGGTGCCGTTCAGCACCACCAGCTGGCCCACATTGGCCGAGGCCACGGCCGCCTGCGCCGGCGTGCCATCGGTGGCCAGCGCGGTGATGCTTGCCAGGGTCGCGGGCTGCACCGCCACTGCGGGCGCCAGCGTCACCTGGTGCACCGTGCCCTGGTTGGACGCCACGCGCAGCGTGCCGTCGGCCATGAACGCCAGGCCGGAGATCTCGCCATTGGTGATGCCCTGGCTGGCCAGATCGACGCGTCGAATCTCCACGCCCTGGCGGTTCACCAGCACCACGTTGGTGGTGCTGCCTTGCGAGCCGATCCACAGCCCGGCGCCGGCCGGGTCGATCGCCATGCCGGTGTGGGCGCTCACGGTGAAGGGCAGATCGAAGCCCTGCACCAGCGCGCCGGTGGCCGCGTTGAACTCGGACAGCTTGTTGTCCTGCGTGGTGGCAAAGATGCGCCCGCTGGCCGCATCGAACACGCCCGAGGTCAGGTAGCTGCCCGCCAGGTCCAGCTGCGCAATGATGGCGCCGGTCGCCGGGTTCAGCGCCGTGGCGTGGTTGTTGCCGTAGCCGTTGAGCAGCAACAGGCTGCCGGCCGGCACGTTGACCCCGCCCATGCTGAAGGCGGCAGGCGCGACCTGCAGGCCACCATAGCCATACGCCGAGTCGAAGGGCCCCATGGCCGTCGTCATCGTGATGGTCTGGGCGATGGCGCCGGTGGACGGGTCGATGCG